>JBNKGN010000006.1:0-24364 GCA_050289845.1 Crocinitomicaceae bacterium
TATCCCTTGACGTTCCTGACGGCTGAATAATCATAACTTTGCAGCAATCTTATTTTTAGCAACAATGAAGTTTGGAGTAGTTACTTTTCCCGGGTCGAATTGCGATGAGGACATGGTTTACGTACTTGAAACCCTTATGGGACAGCAAGTAGAACGCTTATGGCACAAGGATACAGACCTTAAAGGGGTTGATTTTGTCGTTTTACCAGGAGGTTTCTCCTATGGAGATTACCTGCGTTCGGGAGCCATCGCAAAGCTTTCCCCGATTATGACGGAAGTAATCAAGCATGCCAACAGTGGAGGATATGTCTTGGGCGTTTGTAACGGTTTTCAGATTTTAACAGAGTCTGGATTACTGGAAGGTGCTTTATTGCACAACGACAATCAACGATTTATCTGTAAAAACGTGTATTTGAAACCGGCAACAGCAAATACAGCTATTACCAAAGATCTTGCACAAGATAAGGCGTACAAAATTCCAATTGCTCACGGTGAAGGACGTTTTTATGCAGACGATGCAACGATTGCGAAATTAAAAAGCAACAACCAGATACTTTTCCAATATTGTTCGGAGGAAGGAACAGTCGACGCTTCAGTAAACCCTAACGGTTCTATTGATAATATTGCGGGAATTTGTAACGAAGGACGAAACGTTTTCGGAATGATGCCACACCCGGAGCGTGCTGCGGACGCGGAATTGTCCAACCTCGACGGAAAGGCAATGTTTGAATCTATTTTAGCCAACTGTTAATCATGCGAGTTTTACTTTTAGGGTCCGGAGGAAGAGAACATGCTTTGTCATGGAAAATGGCACAAAGCTCTATTCTTGAAGCCTTGTTTATCGCCCCAGGAAATGCGGGAACACGAAACCACGGAAAAAATGTGGACGTATCAGTGACCGACTTCGAAGGCATCAAATCTTTTGTGATTGAAAATGAAATCGACACAGTAGTTGTTGGTCCAGAAGATCCATTGGTTCTTGGAATCGCGGATTTTTTTGAAGCCGACCCTTTGTTGAAAAAAGTGGCCGTAATCGGTCCAAATAAAGAGGCAGCACAGCTGGAAGGAAGTAAGGATTTCGCGAAAGCTTTCATGAAACGCCACAAAATTCCAACGGCAAAATATGCAACCTTTACCAAAGACACCTTGAAGCAGGGGTTTGCATTTTTGGAGTCGATGAAAGCACCGTATGTGTTAAAAGCCGACGGTTTGGCAGCTGGAAAAGGCGTATTGATTCTCGAAACACTCGCCGAAGCGAAAGAAGAGCTGAAAAACATGTTGGCGGATGCCAAATTTGGGGAAGCCAGTTCTCGTGTCGTGATCGAAGAGTTTTTGAAAGGAATTGAATTGTCGTGCTTTGTTATCACCGACGGGGACGCGTACAAAATTTTACCAGAAGCCAAAGATTACAAACGTATAGGCGAAGGAGATACCGGACTGAATACCGGCGGTATGGGAGCAGTGTCACCCGTTCCATTTGCCAATCCAACGTTCATGGACAAGGTAAAAAACCAGGTGATTATTCCTACCGTGAAAGGATTGAAATCGGAAGGAATTGTTTACAAAGGATTTATCTTTTTTGGCATTATCAATGTCAAAAACGAACCGTATGTCATTGAATACAATTGTCGTATGGGCGATCCAGAAACGGAAGTGGTGATTCCACGCTTGAAATCTGACATCTTAGATTTGTTCGAAGGTGTGGCCACAAATACGCTGTCTGAGCGCGATGTGCAATTCGACGAAAGAACAGCAACAACCGTGATGATGGTTTCAGGGGGTTATCCAGAGAAATATGAGAAAGGAAAGCAGATTTATGGTTTGAATGCCGTTTCTGAAAGCATCGTTTTTCATGCCGGAACCAAAGCAGACGGGCCTGCGGTAACAACAGCTGGTGGACGCGTTTTGGCAATTACTTCTTTTGGAAAAGACCTGCCATCTGCATTAAAAAGATCGTACGACTCGCTTTCGAAAATCGAATTTGAGAACTCGTTCTACCGAAAGGATATTGGTCACGATGTCCTCTAATTCAGAACTTTTCGTATCTTTCACGTGTAACCATAATTGATGGAAGTTCCTCTGATAGGTATCGCAATTACCCTAATTTTCTCTGCCTTCTTTTCAGGCCTCGAGATCGCATATATTTCATCCAACCGACTTAAAATCGAATTGGACAAAGCGAAAGGAACGTTTAATGGTCGCTTGCTCGGAGCATTTTACCGCAACGAATCCTTTTTTATTGCAATGCTTTTGCTCGGGAACAATATTTCTCTCGTCTTTTTTGGACTCTTTTCTGCAATCGTTTTGGATCCAATCATTGGAGGATGGGGAATTACCGATGAAGCGCTCGTTTTGTTGTTTCAAACACTTATTTCGACCATTTTGGTGTTGATTACAGCAGAATTTTTACCGAAAGCATTCGTACAAATTAACCCGAACGGATTCTTGAAGTACGCAGCTTATCCGATGATTTTCATTTTTGGATTGTTGTATGTTCCTACCCAAATCATCCTTGTGATTAGTAATCTTGCCTTGCGTCTTTTACGGGTCGACAACGAAACCAATGAAAAAGTATTCTCAAAGGTCGATTTGGAACATTATGTCTCGGATCTCAACGATCGGATTCAGGAAGAAGAAGATTTTGGTAACGAAATGCAAATCCTTAAAAATGCCCTCGATTTTGAGTCGGTAAAAGCCCGTGATTGTATGGTGCCACGTACCGAAATCATTGGTGTAGAGTTGGAAGATTCCATCGAGAAATTGCAGGGGCTTTTTATCGAAACAGGAAAATCTAAAATCATCGTGTACCGCGAAAATATGGACAATATTATCGGTTATGTGCACTCGTTTGAGATGTTTAAAAATCCCGATGCAATCAAACAAATTCTACTTCCCATTCAGTTCATTCCTGAAGCCAAACCTGGCAAGGAACTACTCGAACTATTTGCGAAGGTGAGTGCAACTATGGCCGTTGTTGTGGATGAATACGGCGGAACGGCTGGAATTGTGACCATTGAAGATGTAATTGAAGAAATTTTTGGAGAAATAGAAGACGAGCACGATACAGAGGACTTTATCGAAGAGCAAATCTCAGAAAAGGAATACCGTTTTTCGGCGCGATTGGAAGTAGATTACCTAAATGACGCCTACGATTTGGGACTTGAAAAAGCAGAAGATTACGAAACACTCGGTGGACTCATTATTCACACGACAGAAAATATTCCAGAAGCAGGAACTCGAGTGGAGTTGGACAATTTCATCGTCGTGATTGAAGCGGTAAGCGGGAATAGAATTGAGATTGTTCGTATTCGCTTGCAATAGCACAAAGTCCACAGAACTAGCTCTCTGTTAAAATCTTTTAAACTCCCGCGTTCTACTTTTACTTTCACAGGAGAAGTGGTATCTTCGGGATTACGTGAAGTTTAAAGTGAAAAATAGCATGCTCTTTTTGATCTATCAGTGGTGGATCGCCTTTTTGGCGGTACTTCCGGTAAATGCACAAGTGACGGCGCATTTTTCCTTACCCAAAGAACTCAATGAAATTTCAGGACTTGAACTCCTCAATGACAGCACACTTATTGCCTTTAATGACGGAGGAAACAAGTCGGAGGTGTATCTCTTGAGCCTGGAAGGAGAATGGCTGCGCACAGTAGATGTTAAGGACACCAAGAATCACGATTGGGAGGACATCGCAAAAGACGACGAGTACATCTATATTGGAGATATTGGGAACAATGAAAACAAACGCGACAATTTGTCCATCGTTAAAATTAAAATTTCGGACATCCTAACCCGCGATGAAGTTGAAGCAGAAACCATTCACTTTGAATACGCCGAACAAAAAGAATTTCCACCGAAGAAAGATTCCCTCTTTTACGATGCCGAAGGGATGACATGGTACAACGATTCGATTTGGGTTTTTACGAAGGACCGATCAGAACCTTTTGAAGGGAATTGTTACGTGTACAAAATTCCTACGAAACCAGGCAAATATACAGTGAAATACTCCAACAAAATTCCGATTGGCACCGATGGTTGGTGGAAGGATGGAATTACTGCTGCGGACGTGTTTGATGGAAAATTCTACTTACTCACCTACAATCGATATTTGGTAAAAAATTATGCGAATGGGAAATTTTCGCACGAATCAGAGTATTTTTTTGATGGGATTACACAACGAGAATCTATTGTCGTATTGAACAATCGAACTATTTTTGTCGCCGACGAACACAATCCGATTGTCGGAGAGGTTCAAATGTATAAGATCCAACCAAAGAAGTGATTGACAAAACCCAGTTTGATGCCGTAATTTTTGACATGGACGGCGTACTCATCGATTCCGAACCCCTTTGGAAAATAGCCATGGAAGATGCCTTTCAATCGGTTGGCTGTACTATTACCAAAGTAGATTTTCAGCAAACCGTAGGACTTCGTATTGATGAAGTAGTGCGCTTTTGGTACAACGAACGTGGTTGGGAAGGTTTGTCTTGTGAAGAATTGGAAGAACGCATCGTGCAGCGAATGGTTACGTTGATCCGTGCGAACGGAAACCCTTTGACAGGCGTTCTGGACACGATTCACTATCTGAAAGCAAATGGCTATAAAATTGGTTTGGCAACGTCTTCATACCGCGTATTGATTGATACCGTTTTGGACGCACTTCAAATTGCAGATGCTTTTGATGAAACCCATTCGGCGGAAGATGAAACGTACGGAAAACCACATCCTGCTGTTTATTTAACGGTTGCCAACCGACTTCAGGTGGACTCAAAACGTTGTTTGGTTATCGAGGATTCTTATAACGGCGTGATTGCTGGACTTGCTGCGCAAATGACAGTGGTTTGTATTCCTGAAAAATCGCACCACCCCGATCAACGTCTGGCCGTTGCGACAATGCTTTTCGAAGACATGAACCAATTCCTTAATGCCTTTTCCAAATGATTCAATACAACCCCAAAAACTGGATTAAACTAATTTTCGCGCT
The DNA here is from genome assembly GCA_050289845.1 of Crocinitomicaceae bacterium. Classification (GTDB taxonomy): domain Bacteria; phylum Bacteroidota; class Bacteroidia; order Flavobacteriales_D; family Crocinitomicaceae; genus UBA4466. The sequence continues at coordinate 4,985 of JBNKGN010000006.1, forward strand.
GCACAAAAGTGATACGTTACGGATGCTTTGGAAAGAAATTCTCTACATCGGAGGGTTTTCAGCATTGTTAGCGTTTTTCTTGATTGAATACGGCGGAAATTTAGACGTACTCAGCTCTTTGATGAACATCTATTCGTTGGTCGGTTTTGTGATTTCGCTTTTACTCGTTTTTAGAACCAATACGGCGTACGATCGTTGGTGGGAAGGTCGTAAGAAATGGGGATCACTCGTGAATGATACGCGAAACCTTGCTATAAAAGTAGGAACAATTGTTTCGGACGACGACGCGATTGCTTTTTTTAAAATAGCGATTCCTAATTTTGTGTTTGCAACTAAAGAACACCTTCGCCACGGGGTAAATTTCGAAGAATTGGAAGGAAGCCCCGAAGAAATAAAGGCATTGCAAACCAAAGTACACGTTCCAAATGCCATCAGTCAATCGATGTATGCGAAATTGGCAGAACTAAAAAAAGCGGGGAAAATAACCCAGGAAGAATTTTTAGCAATTGATCATAATTTGAATGCACTACTCGATAGCTTGGGTGCTTGCGAACGAATTAAAAACACGCCGATTCCGTTTTCTTATAGTTTGTTCCTGAAGAAATTTATCTTTATTTACGTATCATCAATTCCTTTGGCTTTCATCCCTACATTCGGCTATTATTCGGTGATCATCGCGATGTTCCTTTTTTATGTTTTGGTTTCTATGGAGGTTTTGGCAGAGGAAATTGAAGATCCTTTCGGAAGAGATGAATCCGATCTTCCTACAGATGATTTGTGTGTAAAAATCAGAGCCAACGTTCGCGAAATACTCAGTTAGACCCAACGTATTTTCCGAAAACTTATGATGGTACAGCGACAATCACCCATTTTCCGTTGACTTTCTCTAATTCCACTTCGTCTTCGCCCTCTTGTTCACGACCCTTGTATTCAATTTTCATACGCACACGCACGTACGAACCGTTTTTTCCTTCAATAAAGCCGAGGTTTTGGAACTCAATAAAATTCCACTGACCGTGACTTTCAAGAGAATACTTCATTCTGGGCGACCATTTTGAAGGATCTGGGAGGGCGTCTTTCCACTTATTGTCGTGTCGAACTCGGGAGGCGAAATAATAGGTTACCATAGACTCAATATCGTTTTCGTCAAACGATTTTATTTGATCAGCGTTGGATTTATTGATGATTGCCTTTGTTGCAACACCATTTTTTTCCTTCGTCCCTTCGGAGGATTCCTCAGAACAACCGATTAAAAGTACTGCGATCAATAAAAGTCCAAGGTAGTTTTTCATAACACGTGATTTCGGACCAAAGTAAAATTTATTCGGCAATGTTCCTACCGATAGAAGGCTCTTTTCGGAAATTAAGGCACCACTTTCTTTTGTGTAACACGCATACAATGGAGTGAGACATCGTCCAAATGGGTAGGTTCCAAACCTTTATTCCACAACAAAAATTCCATTGTCTCATACGTGACATCCTGAAATGGGGTGGCCAATATTTCGATTTGACGCCATTCACCGTCTGTTGCAATGACCTCGTCCGAAAAATAATGGAAAGGTTTCGGTTCTGAGGTCTGAATGACAAGAAACGATTCGTTGTTCCCCTTCACCCATGCTTTGATTGAAATGTGTGTCGTTCCTTTTGGAACAACAAAAGATTGGTGCGTGGACTCCTCAGTACGCACAGGTACGAATAGAGAGCCGCGACCAGAATGTGCGACTGATTTCGAGTGAAAATCATTTTCAATATTACCCGGCGATTGTTCAAAGTCGTAATAAACACTTGAGAGCGTGTCAATGTCCGAAACGTAAACGGTAGCGAGCCCTTTTTTGGCGTCTTCGTTTACGGGAGTTTGAACGCGCAAACTTTGGGACTGCGATCGGACTTCTCTTCCGAAAACATGCCAGTATAGCTCTTTGTTCATCCCGTCCCAATGGATAATTCCCAGCGAATACTGTCGACTTTGGAACCAATTCAATACAATCGCACTCAAAATAAAGCAATGTGTTAGATACAATTTCCAGCGCTTTGCCTCGTAGAGATAGGACAGCAGGGCCGCCAATGAAAAAGCCAAAATCGGATAGAGATTGATATAGGCACGATTTCCCAAGCCAACAAACCACCAGCACCACCAGGAAGCAAGCACGTAATAATAGATGGGAACACTGATAAGCAGAAAGGCACGCATCGATGGAATACGTTTGTGTACGAATAGAAATCCGATCAGAGAGAGTACCATGACAGGTGTGTACACCAACCATCCGTTGCGATAACTAAGTAGCGAATCAAACAAATGAGGAGCGGTGAAGAAGAAATGCTCGTCGTTGTATGCGTACATTAAAATCGAGCCAGAGATGTAAATGTTGTAGATAATTTGAGGAGACAGCATTAAGAGCATACAAATGCCGCCCACGAGCACTTGCCAACGCTTTTCAAACAAGAGTAGGAATCTTTCCTTCAACTGACGCAACGAGCGAACGTCGTATAAAAAAATAAAACACAGGAAAATAAGGTCAATATTCCGCACGGCAACAAGCAAACCGCCACTTAAACCAAGCAAAAAGACATACCGCCACTGAAATGTGTCGAGCCAACGAATGGTACCGAATAAAAATGCGGACAATAGCAAAAAGCTATATCCGTGGGTTAAAGTAAAGTCGTAGGTCGTATAGTAGTAGAGGTTTGTGGCCAGGTATAAAACAAGGATGGTTGCGGCGACAATCCGATCTTTGAAATACATCAGTAGCAATTTGCACAGAAAATACAAGCCCAAAGTGGTGTAAAAAAGCGATCCAATTAAAAGCGCAATTTGATACGGATAGGAGAAGCCATTGGCAGGTGCTTTGATAAAGGTGTTTGACGCATGTGCGGCCAAAAAAAACGGGCTGTACATGATTGCCATTCCTGGCGGGTATTTAATGAATTTTTTTTTGTCTTCCGTGAAGGAATACCAAAGCTTGTTTTCACCAGCGACAATGTAGTCTTCGCCGTTGCTAAATTGAAGGTCGTTGTGAATAAAGAGCGCGGGCAAATAGCCATAATAGCCTTTTACATCCCCAGCAATGACGGCGTTGGGATTCTTCCAACTTTCATTGTTGATGAGCGTAGCAAGTAGTACGATAAAAATTAAAATGGAAGACCATTTAGTATAAGGATTCGTATGAAAGAATGCGCGCATATCCACCGCTAAAATAACACAAAAAAAGGAGCACTCATCGGTCAGAAATTTCTACGAAGCGATAGCGCCGAGTAGATTCAGGGTTTAAGCAAACAAAGCTTTTACTACCTCTGTGATGGTTCCGCATTGTACCAGTTCGATGGCGTAATTTTTTGCTTCGATTCCTTTGTTGTATTTTGAAAGGATGATTTTTTCAAAACCCAATTTCTGTGCCTCGTGAATGCGCTGGTCGATGCGGTTTACAGGTCGTACTTCTCCTGACAAGCCCACTTCCGCAGAAAGAGCGATTTTATTATTGATCGGAATATCGGCATTGGAAGACAAAACAGCGGCTACGACTGCAAGATCAATTGCAGGATCGTCTACTTTAATCCCTCCAGCGATGTTCAGAAAGACATCTTTTGCACCCAATTTAAAACCACAACGTTTTTCCATCACGGCAAGAAGCATGTTCAAGCGTTTGCTGTCAAACCCCGTCGAAGAGCGTTGTGGTGTTCCGTAGGCTGCCGTGCTGACTAATGCTTGTACTTCAATCATCATCGGGCGCATTCCTTCGAGGGTTGCCGCGATGGAAATACCACTAAGTGTGTTGTCGGTATTCGTAATGAGAATTTCTGATGGATTTTCCACTTGGCGCAATCCACTGCCAAGCATTTCATAGATTCCGAGTTCATTGGTGCTTCCGAAACGGTTTTTTATCGAGCGAAGCAAGCGATACACGTGGTTGCGATCGCCTTCAAATTGTAAAACGGCGTCTACCATGTGCTCCAATACTTTCGGGCCGGCGAGTGAGCCTTCTTTGGTAATGTGTCCAATTAAAAAGACGGGAATATTGCTTTGTTTCGCATATCGGAGCAATTGCGCGGTACATTCCCGAACTTGGGAAATACTTCCAGGAGAACTTTCAATTTGCGGAGAATACAGGGTTTGAATCGAGTCAATTACCAGCAATTCGGGTTGGGTGTGCTCCGCTTGATTGAAGATATTTTGGATGTTGGTTTCGGTAAGAATAAAACATTTTTCGTTCGTGATTCCAATCCGTTCTGCGCGCATTTTTATCTGTTGATCACTTTCTTCTCCAGAAACGTACAACACAGTTGTATCGCTCAAAGAAACTGCGAGCTGCAATAAAAGGGTCGATTTACCAATTCCCGGTTCGCCACCAAAGAGAATCAAGGATCCAGGGACCAATCCGCCACCAAGAACGCGGTTCAATTCAAGATCGCTTAGTCGAATGCGCGGATGTTCTTTTTGATTGATGTCATTTAGCGCCTGGGGTTTCGCACTATCCTTCGATTTTGAAAAGGCAACCACAGAAGAAGGGACTTGCTTTTGAATCAACTCCTCCACAAAGGTGTTCCATTCAGAGCACGATGGACATTTCCCGAGCCATTTCGGTGTTTCATAGCCACAATTTTGACAAAAAAATGCTGATTTTACCTTCGCCATATTCCCAATTCTAATGGCTTAAAAGTAACCAAAAGGAAGGAGCTACGGCGTTGAAAGTTCTAGAGAAATCCGTTCAAATGCACCCATGTCCAGTCCCAACCAGTGGTCGAAGCTCCTGTTGCACTTGTGGATGGAACCGCATTTTGCGCAGCATTTTGATCTGAAGGGGGTACGGAACAAGCGATTTGGGTTCCACTTTGCACACTTGCGGTATAAACAATTAAAGTCGTATACTGAACGTTCGAAAACGTTAGTGTTGGACTGCCATTTGTGAGATTCGCAAATGCGTCTGGAGCTATGCTTGAACAATTTACATAGCTGGATCTGATTTTAATGTCGGTGTCAAAAATAATATTAGAAACCGTGCCTTGAGCTGACGATTTGAAGTCAGAAGTTCGCGATGGAACGCCATTTTGCGTAGTACATGTTCCGTCGATTAATGTGAACATTCCTGTTGTGTTCGTCAGTCCTTCGGGACCGTCAACTTCAATATGCTCGTCCGAGTTAGCTCCGTTGAAAACAATGAAATTTGAGATGGTTCCAGCGTAATTTTGATCGATATCGATCCCATCGTCGCCATGAAATCCAGAAATGAGATTCGTAATACTAACTGTTCCACCAAAAATTTCGATTCCGTCGTCCATATTGACGGCCAATTCAATATTGTTAATTGTTGTTCCCGACCCGACCCCACCTAGCGTCAACGCGTTGATTTCGTTTCCTGGGGCAATCATCGCGCCACCATGACGAATTGAAACGTAATTTAAACTGCCTGAATTGTCGTTCGGAACGTTGCCGCCGTAGGAATGGGAGGAACCGAAAAGTAACCCGTACGTGTCGTTGGTATAATCCGATACAGGAGCATTTCCGAGTATTGCAACGCCTCCCCAGAGATTCACATCGGTTTCGTTTAAGTTGGTTCCTGTGAGCTGTCCAGTAGCAATATTATCCAACTCGGAGGTGAAAATAATCGGTTCGGCAGCAGTTCCGTTCGCATAAATTTTAGCACCTTTTTCTACAATTAAAATGGCAATATTCGCACCGGTTCCTTGCATTCCTTTAATCAACGTTCCAGGCTCTATAGTTAGTGTTACTCCTGGATCTACCACCACTTCGCCGTCCAAATAATAGACACACGGTGGACTCCACGTTTCATTTGTTGTAATATGACCACTAACGGTAATCGGACCTCCCGTACAGTTGTTGAAACACGAATAATCGCACGAATTGTTGTTCACCGTCGCGTTAGGATCATAATTACAGGCTGTTGGATCCGTACAACCGGGAGTTTGACACGATTGAAAGAGCAATAGAATGGAGCTAATAGCGAAAAGAAAGAAGCGTTGCATGGCAAACAATTTGCAGCAAAGCTAAGCTTCGAACAACACTTGAAGATGAATGCAAAGTTGCCTTTGTATTAAGTTTTTAAAGCGACAAAAAAACAATGGGATTATCCCGCAAAACTTTTACGTCCCCATTTAGAACATTTACGCTTGCGTTTTTTGTTCAATCGCTTGTTGGATTTTTTTCCTTTGCCAGGTCCAGGATACACACTCGTTTCTGTCTTTACATTATTGGCAACTACGACATCTGAGTAGGATGCAGAAGCAGAATATACAAAAGACATGAATAAGAAAGAAATAAGAAGTTTCATGTATTATTTTTTATTGTTGAGTATCGTTAAAACGGCAAAAATAAGTGATTATTGTTGATTTAGAAGCGATTAATTGAGAAATGGCAGGAAAGGTGTAGCTATTCTTGGACTTTTACTAGGCCAAATTCGTGCAGACAGATTCTGACAAGGACGACAAGGTACCAACGTAGTTATCCGTACTTTTGCAGAAATTCATTTAAACGGAATCACATGAAATTAAGCATGATTGTTTGTATCCTTTTTAGCGTCTTCTTGGGATTCGGCCAAGAATTTGATTTAAACACAAAGGACGCAAAAGTGCATTTTGAGTTTGTTTCTGAAGAACTTCAGGGAACTGTCGGTGGCGTGGAAGCGAAAATTAAATTAAATCTTTTGGATCTTGGAAGCTCAACTATCTCAGGAACTGCTGATGTTTCGACGTTGTCTACCGGGAACAACATGCGGGACAAGCACTTGAAATCGGATGATTTTTTCGATGCAGAGAAATATCCTAAAATGATTTTTGAGAGTACATCGCTTACCAAGGTCGGAGAGAAGTACATCGCGAATGGTTCTTTGACAATTGCTGGTGTAACCAAAGAGGTAAAGTTTGAGATTCTGGTAAAGGAAAACGAATTAATTTTTTCGACGCTGATTAACGCGGATGATTTTGGTGTCTCACCCAAAAACAAAGAAAAAAGTACCGTAAAAGTAAGTGTGAACGTGCCGTTGTAATATGAGTTTTTTTCAACAATTCTGGGAGAATGTGCTTGCGACATCGGGACTGGAGTGGTTTGCTGTAATTACCGGAATTCTATATGTAATTTTTGCCGCACGCCAAATGATGATTTGCTGGCTGTTTGCATTTGTATCTTCAGGATCCTTTGTGGTCTTATGTGTTTGGTTTGGGTTGTATCTTGAATCGTTGTTGCAATGCTTTTACGTGGTTATGGCAATCGTTGGGTGGCTGAGTTGGAAAGGAACAAAGACGGAGAAAACGGCATCAGACCTAATAGATGCTTCAGACAATCGGTTGATAACAGTTCGTACCTGGCGTTTTCAAAATCATTTAATTAATATTATCCTAAGCGGAGGAATTGCTTTTCTCTTGGGTTGGTTTTTCAAGCATTTTACCAACCAGATGAATCCGTTTACGGATGCTTTTACGACCGTTTTTAGTCTCGCCGCAACATTTATGGTGACCCAAAAAGTTCTTGAAAACTGGATTTATTGGATTGTCATAGATCTTGTTTCCATTCCTTTGTATGGTTCACGCGGACTCTATCTCTCGGCGGTTTTGTATGTCGTATTTACCGTACTTGCCGTTGCTGGGTTTGTGTCGTGGTATCGAAAATTAAAAATGCAAACCGCATGATCCGAGTAGCGATTACAGGTCCTGAGTCTTCGGGAAAATCGACACTTGCAGTAGCACTTGCAGAAGTTGAAAATGGCGTATATGTTCCCGAATTTGCTCGAACGTATCTGGAACAAAATGGTGCAGCGTATACGATCGATGATCTCGAATTTATGACAATAGGTCACTGCGACGCCGTGCTTTCTGTCAATGATTCCCTGGTAGTTGTAGATACCGATTTCATTGGATTTAAAGTGTGGTCGGAATACAAGTACGATCGAGCCAGTGCGCTTATTCATCAAACCATCAGTAAAAACTATTTCGACTTGCACATATTATGTGCGCCGGACATTCCCTGGGAACCCGACCCGCTTCGTGAAAACCCCAACGACCGTCATATTCTCTTTGATATGTTTGTGCGCGAATTGGAGCGGTACAAAAGAGAATACATTATTGTCTATGGTTCTGAGAGCAACCGTTTGAAAAAATCTTGTGAAGCCGTTCGCTCTTTGCGAAGAAACGTGTAGCTTTGTCGCGTCTCTAAGGGGTGCTACGTCGAAAGACAGGCTGAGATTATACCCATTGACCTGATCAGGATAATGCCTGCGCAGGGACGTGACTTAAAAGCTAATTATTAATTACACAGAGAATTAGCCCCTTATTCTTGTTAAACATTTTTTCTATGAAAACAAGAATGATTTCTATGATCTGTGGCCTTTTTCTGATTCCTCTGGCCACATTTTCGCAACAAACAGTTCAAGGAACAATTGTCGATGCAGACGGGATTCCCATTTACGGAGCCAGTATTCGTCTCAAGGACACGTATTACGGCACCTTCACCGATCCTGAAGGAAAATTTGCGCTTGCCGATGTAGCCAACGGTGCACAGATTTTTGAATTGCAAGCAGCTGGTTATGAAACTGTAATTGACACGGTAGAGGTGCAGGCAGACATGGCGGCGTTGTCTTTTCGAATGGTGCTGTCCGCGCAAAACATTAAGGAGATCACCGTGATTGAATTGTACGCGACGGAGCGGACACCAACCACATATACGAATCTCAATCAAAAGGCTATTGACAATCAAAATTTTGGGCAAGACTTGCCAATGATGCTTCGATTTACCACTTCCGCAGTCTCTACTTCTGATGCAGGAGCAGGTGTTGGCTACACTGGAATTCGGATTCGTGGTGTCGACCCAACGAGAACGAACGTAACGGTCAATGGAATTCCGTTAAACGACGCCGAATCTCACGGAGTTTTTTGGGTAAACATGCCCGATTTTGCATCGTCAGCTCAGTCGATTCAGGTGCAACGTGGTGTGGGGACATCTGCCAATGGAGCAGCAGCTTTTGGTGCAAGTATCAATATTAATACGAACGAAACACGACCAGATGCATACGCCGAAATAGACAATGGGTATGGGTCGTTTAACACTTGGCGTCATACGGTGAAAGCTGGAACAGGACTGCTCAACAACAAATTTTCTGTGAATACCCGCGTGTCTAAAATCACTTCGGAAGGGTATATTGACCGAGCTTCAGCGGATTTAAAATCGTTTTACATCGACGGTACCTGGCAAGGAAAGAAAAGTGCATTGACTTTTAACATGTTTACTGGAAAAGAGGTCACGTATCAGGCTTGGTATGGCACACCAGAAAGTGTTATTAGTGGTGATGCGGCTGCGATTGAAGCATACGCCGATCGAAACTATATTTACGGTCCGGATCGTGATAATTTGTTGAACAGCGGAAGAACATACAATTACTACACGTATGACAATGAGGTAGACAATTACCAACAAGACCATTATCAATTGCATTTTTCGCATCGATTTAATAGTGCCTGGAAATTAAACTTAAAAGGGCATTATACCCGTGGAGCAGGTTACTACGAACAATTTCGTGCTGGGGATGATTTTGGAGATTACGGACTGGCACCAATTGTATTGTCCAATGACACGATTTCCAGTGGCGATTTTATTCGTCGCAGATGGCTCGACAATCACTTTTACGGAGGGATATTCTCAGTAAACTACAAAAAAGGAATGTTTGATGTTGTTTTTGGCGGCGGTGTTAATGAGTATGTCGGAGATCATTTTGGTGAAATCATTTGGGCGGAATATGCTTCCGATAGTGAAATTCGCGACCGTTATTACAACAATGAAGGAAGCAAATTCGAAGCGCAATCGTATGTGAAAACAACCGTTCGAAAAAACCGAACAACGTATTTCTTGGACTTACAGGTGCGCCACATTGATTATCAGTTTTTGGGAATTGACGAGGTAAGCGGTGAATTGCAGGAACTCACGCAAAACGTGTCTTTTGATTTTTTCAACCCAAAAGCAGGCTTCCAGGTCGATTTTAATAGTCACAACAATGTCTATTTTTCCATGGCAATCGCCAATCGTGAGCCTGTGCGCTCTGATTTCAGAGAGAACACACCTGAGAACAGACCAAAACACGAGTCGTTGATGAATCTCGAAGCGGGATATCGTTATAAATCCAGAAAATTGTTTGCCAATGCCAATGCGTATTACATGTTGTATGAAAACCAACTGGTATTGACAGGTCAAATCAACGATGTAGGTGGCTACACACGTACAAACGTAGAAGACAGCTACCGCGCAGGAATAGAGTTAGAAGGGGGGTACCGAATCCTTCAAAATTTGAATGTGGCAGGGAACCTTGCTTTGAGTAACAACAAAATTTTGGTGTTCACAGAATACCTCGATAACTACGATACGTATGTGCAGGACGAAATTCAGCACGAACAAACAGATTTGGCATTCTCTCCTAATGTTATTGGGGCTTTGGCATTGAATTATCAACCAATTAAAGGTTTGGATCTTACATGGACATCGAAGTATGTTGGAAGTCAGTTTTTAGACAATACCTCTTCGACAGATCGGATGTTAGATGCTTATTTCTTCTCCAATTTTCAGGTGTCTTACACGTTAAAAGACGTGTTGTTTAGAGAGATCACCCTCGGAGTTCAAGTGAACAACGTGTTCAACGAAATGTACGAAAACAACGGATACACATGGGGATATGTCTATGGTGGTTCGCGCACGCAGGAAAACTTTTATTATCCGCAAGCGGGAACAAATATCATGACCCGATTGACGATCAAATTGTAAGAATTAAAAAATCAGATCCCTCCATGAATTCGTGGGGGGATTTTTTGTGCCTTTATCGGAGGTCAACGAGGGATTAATATTTGAGGTTCTTCCTTCCGCCGCATTTTCTGTTGCTACTTTTCCTGTGCTATTTTTTTTTACGATAGACGCGAGTGTATGCCTTTCTGCAAGAAAGCTAAAAGGCTAAAATGAAATTTCGTTTCGCGAGCGCCCCGAAATGCCTTGTATCTTTCTTTCAGAAAGACAAGATGTTGGGCGAAATCATAAAAAAATAACACCATGAAAAGGTACACAACATTCAGTGATTTAGATCGAAATCAGACAACGCAACAGCAATTAGACGGACTTCGTATTTTCCAGTACCTGCTTCGAAATAATACAAAGTTAAAAGAGGTTTATCACGATAAAAATTTTGAAATTGCTGATGGACTCCAACCTTGGATCGATGCGTTGGAAATCACCTTGAAGAAGGGAACGTCGTCGCTTTAACGCTTTTTTGGAAAGGACCGTTTAATTATACGGTTCTTTCCATTATGATTGAGATAGTAGTCATTTTGTTTTTATGCCGTGGACGGACCAGGGATAAAAAACTTATGCCTCTCGATGTACGCGGAAAACATGTACGGGCATGCCCATGAACTGTAGTGCATTGTCGGGGAGCATTCCGTTTTTTCGAGCAACATTGATGGACGCCGTATTTTCCATGTGAATAATTGAAATAACACTTTCACGATCGGTATTTTCGAATGCCCATTGTTTGAAGTGAATTGCTAGCTCTGTTGCAAAGCCGTTTCCGCGCGCTTCTGGAAGCAGGGAGTACGTCACTTCAATTTCTCCATGTACGTCTTCTTCCTCTCTCAGAATCAATCCAGAAACACCAATCAATTTTCCTGTTGTCTTCTCAATTGTTGCCAATTGACCGTATTGATGGTTGTTCTTTCGCTCTATTTGGCGATGGATCCATTTTTCAGCACGTTCCCAATCACTCAAATCTTTGAAAGCATCCGTTCCCATTCCTAAAAACCGCAAACTCGCAGTGTCTTTAAAAAAAGGCAGCCATTTTTTGACATCGGATTCGGTCAATTCACGGAATTCGAGGCGTTCGCTTTCTTGTTGATAGTATTTTTCAGGAACCTGTGGGTGCATTTTTGCGGCGAATATTTTTGAGCAGTGAAAGTAGTCAATCTGTGTCGATTGAGGTTTGATGTTGAGGTTTTTGTCGGATCATTCTTTCAGTCGAATCTCATTCATCACGAAGGAGCTTTGCACATTTGCAATACTTGGAATGGTGGCCAATTTTTGACGCAGAAATTGTTCGTAGGATTCCATGTCCGAAACCGCAATTAATAGGGCGTAGTCATGATCTCCAGCGATGTGATAACACGCAGAAACTTCTGGCAATACAATGATCTTTTTTTCGAATTGATGCAGTAATTCTAAGTTGTGTTCCTTTAAGGAAACATGGCAGAATACCTGAAGGTTTTTTCCCACTTGTTTTTTGTCTAGCTCAATCGTGTATTTTTTAATAACGCCGTCCCGTTCCAAACGCTTGATGCGCTCGTAGGTAGGCGTGACTGTCAACCCGATTTGAGAAGCTATTTCTTTGGTGCCCAACTTGGAGTTTTCTTCAAGGATTTCGAGGATTGCTTTATCGATTTTGTCCATGTGGATGGATTTTTTTTCTGTTTCCAGTCAATTTTTAATTCAAATTTAGATAAAACAGATTCAAATAACGCATATGAGTAGAAATATAATCTATGGATAAACAAAATAACAGTTAATTGAATAAGTTTAATTCAAAATAACAGAAAATGGATTATTCAAAATTGCGCCCAGAAAGTTTGATGATGAGCTACGGTTACAAACCTTCGCTTTCGGAAGGAGCCATCAAGTGCCCGATCTTTCAAACGTCTACTTTCGTTTTTAACAATGCCCTAGAAGGCAAGCGATTTTTCGAAGTGGCGTATGGATTGCGTGAGAAAGAGCAGGGAGAAGAGTTAGGCTTGATCTATAGCCGATTGAATAATCCAGATTTGGAAATCCTGGAAAATCGCCTTTGTTTGTGGGACGAAGCGGAAGACGCCGCGGTTTTTGAAAGCGGAATGTCGGCGATTTCTACTGCAATGATGGAATTTATGCAACCAGGAGATTTGTTGTTGTACAGCAAGCCTGTTTATGGTGGAACTGATCATTTCATCAATCACTTTCTAAAGAAAATGCAGATTGAATCGGTAGGTTTCCGTGCGGATGAATCCAAAGAAACCATCATTGAGCGCATCCAGGCAACAGGAAAAGCCGATAAATTGGCCATGATTCATATTGAAACACCAGCAAACCCAACGAACGCGATCATTGATATTGAAATGTGCGCAGCCATCAAAAATCACTTTGCAACGGAGGAAAAACCTGTGGTACTTTCTGTGGACAACACGTACATGGGACCGATTTGGCAACACCCTTTGAAACATGGCGCTGACTTGGTGTTGTATTCTGCAACGAAATATATTGGAGGCCATTCCGACGTAATTGCGGGAGCATGTTTGGGCTCTGCGGAGTTAATGGGACGCGTAAAAGGATTGCGAACATTCCTTGGAAATATGGCGGGACCTTGGACAGGTTGGTTGCTAATGCGCAGCCTTGAAACGCTGAAAGTTCGGATGGATCAGCAAGCAGAAAATGCCAAACATGTAGCTGAATTTTTGAACAAACATCCTAAAGTAGAAGCGGTATATTACATTGGGAACACGGCAAAATACGGAACGGAAAGCGAGAAAGAAATCATCGCGCGGCAGTACAAGTCTTACGGGGCAATGATCGCATTTGATGTGAAAGGTGGTGAAAAGGAAGCGTTTACTTTCCTCGACAATTTGAAGTTGATCAAACTCGCTGTATCTCTCGGAGGAACAGAAAGCCTTGCGGAACACCCGCAAACAATGACGCACGCCGATGTAGACAAAGAAGATAAAATTGCCATGAACATCAGTGAGAAATTAGTAAGACTGTCGATCGGAGTGGAAAATTACAACGATTTAATCGCCGATGTAAACCAGGCCTTGGAAGCGATTTAAATTTCATGGATTTACAGATCTGAAACGTGGCAATAAAATGAAGTTGCGTTCGTTTTTTCTTCGATGAAAACAGTCAGCTTCGTAATGTGTCTCTTCTTTGTGAATATCATGTATTCTCAAGAGATGTTTTATGGGGTCACTGGAGGTCCTTCGATTGCCCAAACCATTCGGCCTAATTTTGGGTATTACGAACCAATATTGGGCGTTTCTTTTTCGGGTTTTGCCGAACGGCATAAAAATCATTTGTATTTAAAAACAGGAGTCAACTTTGCGCAATGTGGTTTTAAGCAATCGTTGATTTATGTGGATGTAAATGATGTCGTTTTAGGTGAAGGGGCAATAGAGAGCACGCGCCATCAGTATTTAGGGCTTTCCGCAATAGGCGGGGTTACCTACGGAGATCAGGTCTTTGGGTTTCTTGGCACTGGATTGGCGGGATTTAGATACCTTGGGACAACAGTTGTTGCAGACGCTTTTACCTTAAACAATGGGCAAATTATTGAAGCGTATCGTTTAAGTCTGGACGTATTGAGTGGCTATGATTTGAGTTGGATTTCGGAAATAGGCGTGGGGTATCAATTCAAGAATGCAAGTGCTGTTTTTTCAAGAGCACAATACAATTTTGGTGTTTTGCCCGTTCGATACAAAAATCAGGCAACGGAGAACCCCTGGACCAATCGTCTGATTTCTTTTGAGTTGGGCTTTCGATTCATGGTGAATGAGGAACGCGAAGAATCATCCCCCTGAAATTTCTGATTATTTTCCGCCCAAACTCGAAAACGTGTAATCGCTCATGTTCATCACAGTTGTTTTGACGTTCACTTCCTTTACGAGATAATCAAAAGTACCCTCGTCTCCCGTTTTTTCCACCATGTGACTTTCCATCATCGTACCAACAAGCTGTCCCTGAGAAGCAGCACTGATGGCATTTGAGAACGAACCAAACATGGCATATTGTCCCATACTTTGATGAATTTGAATGGTAATATCGTCGGTATACCACACGTTCATTTTTGTGTCATCTGATTCTATAATATACTCTTCGCAAAGGTATCCAGCGATGGTTTTTGTATTCCCTGTTTTCGTGAATGTATACGACGCATCTGTCTCTGTTGAATCTGATGTCACCATGTCATTCATCTTATTGGTAACGAAATCCATAGAAATGGCCATTCCTGTCATGTCTGCATCGTTGAGCATTATGGATGTATTGTTTTTCAAGTCCATCAACGTTTTCGGAGGTGTTTTTTGTTCCGCATCTTCAACGATAGTCATGTAACAGTCGGTGCCGTAATACATATTCATAGTAACGGTTTCCACTTTGTCTTTTTTCTTTTTTTCTTGTGATTTGATTTCTACTTTGAATTCTTGCTCTAACGTATACGCACTTTCGTAGGTCGCATTTGTCATTTGGCTAAAATTGAAACCAGGATTTGCAGTTCTTTCGCTGTCACTGTCGTCTTTTGAGATCGTTCCTGGGCGTTTTCGCTCTTTGAAAAGGCTGTCAAGAGCCTGGTCTGTTTTTTCCCCTGCTTTGTTCACAACTTTATCTTCCACCTTTTTTTCCGTTTCTTGCTTGACGCGTTCTTTAATGCGCGAGCCAATTTGAGCATTGGAATTCGATGCAATTAAGCAGAGTGAACAAAAGAATAGTATTGGTTTGATACTGAGCCGAGCCATAACGTTCAATGAATTGATTTCTAGGACAAAGGTATGCAGTTGGGCGCGGTGACTATCGAGGGATTCTCCCCAAATCGCTACCAGGGGAAAACCCTTAGTTACTCCATAAATCCACGGATAATCGCTTTTTTAACGAGTCCTGCGACATTTTTCACATCGAATTTCACAAACAAGTTTGCACGATATCCCTCTACTGTTTTTTCGGAGATACAAAGACTTTCTGCAATGGATTTTGTCGATTTTTCATTGAGAATTTCTGTGAGCACTTCTCGTTCTCGCTGTGTCAATTGGATTTCAACCTCTTCATCTGAGTTTGAAAGGCTGGTATCAATAAGTTGTTTTTGGAGCGCTTGCGACAAGTAAATGGTGCCTGCCAAAACGGATTCAATCGCTTGATGGATTTCTGTGAGTCCGTCTACTTTGAGTACGTAACCATGGATGCCTTGATTGAGCAGGGTTTTTACTGTGAGCGTATCAAAAAGTGTAGAAACGACAATCACTTTCAACGCGGGTTGAATTTCGATGAGTTCCTTAATAAATTCCCGAGCATCGTCTTTTCCCAGTCGGATGTCTTGCAAGAGTACATCATACTTTTGGGTTTTTAGTGCGTGAATTAGCGCCGATTTTGTTTTAGCATAGTCGATCAAACTATCGGGATAGCGAGTTTTTAGATAACTTCCAATTCCGTCGAGAATGAGCTGGTGATCGTCTGATACAAGTATATTCATGGCAAAGGTAAAGATAGGAAAACAACGGTGCCTTTTTCTAAGCGACTATCGATGGTGAGCTCCCCTTTTAACAGGTCGATGTGCTTTTTGGCATTCATCAGTCCGAATGAGTTTTCTTTTGAAGCGACATCAAATCCGCACCCATTGTCTTCTACATGTATGGTCAATTCGTTTTCATGGACCAAAAGTTGAACGTCAATCGTTTTGGCAGTAGCGTGCTTTAGTGCATTTTGAATAAATTCCTGAGTGATGCGATAAATAAGAATGGCATGTTCAATCGGTTGGATGTCGATATTTTCTTTGGACGAATAGAACTGAATAGGCGTAGCAATGGTTGAGTTTTCCTGTGCGAAATTATTTAATGCTCTTACAAGCCCCAATTGCTCCAGGTTGAGTGGGGATAGGTTGTGCGAAATACGGCGGGTTTGTTCGTGCACGCGTTCTAAGGTATTTAGAATTCCTTCGGGCAATTTTTCTTCCGTTTGGCTCAAGATCATTTTGATTCCCGTGAGGTCCGATGCTAGTCCGTCGTGCAATTCGTTCGCAATACGTTCCCTTTCTTTTTCCTCCCCATCGATTAGCGCGCGCATCAATTCGTTTTCTTGGTCTATTCGTAGTTGAATAAGTTTGTTGCGTTGAACATTTCGATAACCGATAAATACCAAAATGGCCATTAGAAGGAGCAGGGAAAGGGCAAAAAGAATCCAACCTTGTTGTGTCAATTGGGCTTGCTTGATGAGATTTTCGTTGCGCTCTATTTTTAACTGACTTTCTTTGCGTTGGGTGTCGTAGCGAATCAGTAGTTCGTTGATGTACTCCTTGTTTTTGATACTCGAGGTTTCTGCGTAGATTGAATCGGCCTGTTTTCGAAGCACGTAGGCTTTTTGGAATTCACGCAAGCCAGCGTATGCTTCAGACAAATTTTTTCGGATGGAATATTCTGTCGTTTTGTTGGGAACAGATGCGAGTTCTGCGAGGGCTTTCTCTCCCAGGTTTTTGGCGTTCAAAAAATCGTTTAATCGAACGTAATTATTGAGCAATCCTACATGTGCTAAATGCATCAAGTTGAGATTATTCGTGCTGGTAGCCACACTATCTGTATGTTGATAAAGCTGGACGGCGTCGTTGTACCGTTCTTCGGACACGGCGATTTCGGCAAGGGCTAGATAGGCGAGAGGAATCCCATTTTTGTTGTTGTATCGAAGTGCAATTTCGAGCGTTTCGTTGGCGTGCTTTGCGGCCAATTTATACCGGCCCGTTTTTGCTTCAGAGATACTTAAAACACCTAAAATACTGGGCATATTGGTCGAATCTTTGAAGGGCTTCAATTCGGTATGCGCCTGGTCTATGTAGTTGTAGGCCGATTCAAAATCCGAAAGACTAAAAAAGATATTTGCGATGTTGCTTTTAACAAGTGCGGCACCTTTTGCTTCCCCTATTATTGTGTAATTTTGAATGGCTTTTTCATACCAGGAAATGGCTTTTTTGTAGTCTTGGCGCATGGTGCTTATGGTGCCCAAAATATTGTAGAATCGCCCTTTCCCTTTCATATTAGGATGATGATTCAGGTAGTCGACAACGACGTTTTCAGAAGCATCCAATTGCCCAGTGAGGAACAAATATCGGGCATTCAAATATGCGTAGATTTCATTCGTTCGGGTTGATTTTCCATGCCGCTTCACGGTTAGCGCTTCTTTCAAAAAAATGTCCCTTTGATTGGGGGATGCGAGCGCTTTGTTAAACGCAGTCGCCATTTTAAGCGAATCACTTTCTTGTGCGTGACCAGCATTGGACAGACCAATAAAGCAAAGAAGAAAAAGGGCAAAGGTGCGCATGTAAATAGGTGTCAGATCTATCTCAAAGTTACGGAATCTAACGAAGAGATAGAAGGAGGCAGAAAATTCGCCAATATTTTTTAACTCCAACTAGTTGTTGAGAAGAGCAAGCGCAATCACAATGGGGAGAAATACGATCGTTGCGACAAACAGCAATCGGACTTCCAAACGCCATTTTTTGATGACAGGTATTTTTTCGGTTGCGCCCGAAAGCCAGGCAACGAGGTTGAATCGTTTTTGAGGATAGCGTGGAATATAGCCGTTATCGAGCAGAAATTCCAAGGCAAGACCTGTTTGGTTTTCGGGAACTTGAATCCTTACGCCACCAGAGCCGTTAGCAAAATTTGGAGCGTACATAGTGGAGTGTTCGTCTAAAAGCAAAACGTCGATTTCTTGAAGCTCTAATTGTGCTTTTACCACCAATGCTTCCTGGCTAGTCATTGCTGTATGTATGGTTTTCCATTGCATGAGTTGTCTTTAGTCAATTCTAATTTGGTATTTATCCAAAAGCCCGTGAATTGCGTTGGACGAAAATATTGCTCCTTTAATTCGGTTCAATTCTGGGTCGATGGAAAAGTGTATCGAATGTCGAAGATCGGCACTTTCCAATTGGGTATTCTCAAAAACGGCATCCAGCAAATCACAATTTTCAAGTCGTGATTTCATCAGGTTGGCATTGCTAAAATCAACCGAATGCAATCGACAATCCACGAAACTAGAACGCTGTAGATTTACTTTATAAAAAGACGCGTGGTTCAACTGACAATTCGCGAAATGCACCGAAAACCCAAATTCATTGCAGTGTTCGAACGAAAGCCCCAACATTTTGCAGTCTTTAAATTGAACTTCCTGAAAAGCGGAGTCCGCGATATTCGCATTGCTGAAATTGCACGCAAAAAAGGTACAATCGATAAATTTCATTTGCGTTACACGAGCGTTCGAAAAATCACAATTTTCAAAATGGCAAGATTCATATTCCCCAATAGGTAATGGGTCTTCAATAAATAGGCGATTGACAAATTGTTCTTCAAACATACAGCAAATAACATTCATTAAAATGGAACGTGGGACGAAACTAAAAAAACATTACTCTCGAACATCTTTAATATTTAACTGCAAACGTTCTCGATCGTTCCAACGATTGATTTCCAGGGTATAGACCACATGAAAAGGCAATCCAGAAGCCACAAGGTCTGCTTTTGCACCGAGATTGAAGCCGATTCCCTCTAAAATAACATCGGAATTTGGTTGCGTCATCGCTAATTTCAAGTGAACGTCTTTTAACACGCGCACATCCGTCGAATACACATTTTTAC
>JBNKGN010000007.1:0-24145 GCA_050289845.1 Crocinitomicaceae bacterium
AATTGCTGGTAGTATTGGCCCCTGGAAAAGGTTCTTTTTTGCCCGAATATATTCCAGAAAAATACACGGAACTCCGCACAGACAGCACGAACTACGAATATTACCGACAAGCGCTTATACAGAACGGTATCTGGCTACTTGATGCGAAAAGATGGTTCGAAACGATGAAACAAACAACGCCTTATCCACTGTACTCAAAAGCAGGAATTCACTGGAGTAAATATGGCGAATACCTGGTAGCCGATTCCATAAACCACCGATTGAAGCAAATGGGTTATAAAGACATGCCCTACTTTCAATTGGATAAAATCGTTGTGAATGAACAAAACGTATACGGCGATTATGATCTCGGCGAATCGCTGAACCTCTTGTTTGAAGTAGACACCTATCCAATGGGATATCCCGAGTTTCATATAGAGAACAAGAAAGGTGAGCAACCCAAAGTAATGGTGGTGGCAGACAGTTATTATTCCGCTCTCTATTTCAATTATGGTTTGCCCGAAATTGCCTGGGGAGGAGGAGAATACTGGTATTACAGCCGAGAAGTTTTCACACCAGGCATGACTGAAAAGAAAGACGCGAACACTTTGGATGTCAAAAGTGCCACAGAAAAAAACGACGTTGTGATTTTGATGATCACCGATGGCAATCTCTATCAATTCGGCTTCGGTTGGATCGAAAAAATGATTGCTGCTTATCGAACAAATTAAGGACAACTTTCACGAAAACGGAAATTTCATTCGAGTAACTTCATTTTCAGCGAAACAATTCCAAGCGTTTCCACTAACACCATTTCATCTGAATAGTTATTAAAATTTCTGTACCTTCGACTTTGATCTAAAACGAATTGTTGAACACAACTACTGTGGTACACATAAAAACTGGCATTCTACAACAGCTCCTTTATTCCGAGGTATTTGCTCATCCGCTTACGTTGGAAGAGTTGATGCGCTTTTCTAAGGTAGAAGAAGCCGTTTCCAGAGAACAGTTTCAGACGGTACTCGCTAGCATGGAAGCCGATGATTTGGTTTCGTGTGAAGGGCAGTACATTTCTGTATCCGCATCGAAAGAAAAAATTGCCCAACGAGAAATCGCCGCAGAACGTGCAAATGCTCTTTTCGATAAAGCCGTTCGTGTCGGGACCTTCATTCACAAATTTCCCTTCGTGAAAGGCGTTGGGATATCAGGTTCACTTTCGAAAGGGATTTTACATAGCGACGGAGATTTCGACTTCTTTATCATCACCCATCCAGAACGCGTTTGGGTGGCACGAACATTACTCATTCTCTATAAAAAGTTGTTCTTGCTTAATTCACGAAAATATTTCTGTGTCAATTATTTTATCGACAGCGACCATTTGGAAATTGAAGAAAAAAATCGCTTCACTGCAGTAGAAGTTGCTACGCTCATCCCGGTAGCAGGCGCTGTTTTTGATGATTTTTATGCGCAAAACGCTTGGGTAGCATCCTACTTCCCACAAGGTGTTCGTACGGAGTTTGAGACCAGAACACCGAAAAGACCAATTGCCAGCAGAAGTATTCAATCGCTCATGAACAAACGCTTCGGCGATTGGTGCGACAAAAAAGCCATGGCTATTACCTTCAAACGCTGGAAGAAAAAATTTGGTGAATTCGACAGGGAAAAATTCGATTTAACAATGAAAACACGGCGCTATGTCTCGAAGCACCATCCGAACGACTTTCAAAACAAGGTGCTTCAGCGCTACGAGAATTTAATTCGGGAATACTCCAAAAAACATGCGGAAATGCTGAAAAAACACGATATTCAACTGTGAAACTATTTCTAACGCATAGCTATTTTTATCCGCTCGATTCCAAACAATGGATCAACAAAACGCCGTATCCTCCTTTGGCAACAATCACAGCGTTTGCATTTCTAGAAGCGCACGGATATACACCCAACTTTTACGATGTTGCCCTAGATCCAGACACTTCCAGGTGCGAAATAGCAATGACCGAAAGTACACCCGATTGCGTGGTGATCTACGAAGACGGGTTCAATTATTTGACAAAAATGTGTCTCACAAACATGCGTTATGCCTGCTTCGAATTGATTCAAAAAGCGAAATCTCTGGGTGCTAACGTCATTGTTTCCAGTTCTGACGCAACCGATCATTGGGAGCTGTATCATGACAAAGGTGCCGACATTATTTTGCACGGAGAAGGCGAACATTCCCTTTTAGAATCGATCCAAACGCTCGAAAAAAATGGTGATCTAAGCCTGGTGCAGGGCATTAGTTGGAAAACTAATGAAACCGTATCGAAGAATGCACCGCGAGGAAACGAACGCGATCTCGATGTGTTTCCACAGGCCAAATGGGAATTGATCAACATTCCTGCTTACAAAGCCATTTGGGACCAGGGAAAATTTCCTTTCACCCTCAATATTAGCACAACGCGCGGCTGTCCGTTCAAATGCAATTGGTGCGCAAAACCTATTTATGGAAACCGTTACAATTCACGATCGCCTGAGCGCGTGGTCGAAGAATTGGCCAAACTAAACGAGCAGCACGGTGTGCAACATTTTTGGGTTACGGATGATATTTTTGGATTGAAACCTGGCTGGGTGACGGAATTTAATCGTTTGGTTCAAGAACGCAAATTGCGCATTCACTATAAAATTCAAAGTCGTGCAGATCTCTTAATGCAAGACAAAACCATTGAGGAATTGGCCGAGTCGGGTCTTGAGGAAGTGTGGATAGGCGCAGAAAGTGGGTCACAAAAAATCCTCGATGCCATGGACAAGGGAATCACACTGACGCAGATTGATGCAAGCACAAAATTACTTCAAAGCAAAGGCGTCCGTGTTGCCTATTTCCTTCAATTTGGTTACTTGGGTGAAAACAAGAAAGATATTTATAAGACCTTGGAAATGGTGCGGAACAACCGTCCGGATGATATTGGAATATCCGTATCCTATCCGCTTCCTGGAACGAAATTTTACGACGTCGTGAAAGCTCAAATGGGCGAAAAATCGAATTGGAAAGACTCCGACGATCTTGACCTCATGTTTGAAGGTTCCTTTCCTGCCGATTACTATCGAGCGCTGCAACGCTATGTTCACCACCAATTCCGTTTGCAACAAGGTTGGATGCGCCTTCGTGGACAACGAAAACACATTTCCTGGCGGTACGCAGCACTGATCCCTTACAATTGGATGAAAACGGTGCAATTAAAGCGGAAACTGGGCTGATATGGAAGCATTTGACGCAGCGGCAATCGCTTACGACCAAACATTTACGCATTCATGTGTCGGAAAGGCGCAGCGGGATCAGGTGTGGAAATATGTCGATCGCTACGTGACGCCCAATGCCACAAAAGTACTTGAGATCAATTGCGGAACAGGAGAGGATGCGCACCGGTGGCACCAACGCCAAAAATCGATAGTTGGCACCGATCTTTCACCAAAGATGTTGGAAGTTGCACGCGCTAAATTTCCCGAAATTGCCTTTGAACAACTTGATATAGAAAGGGTCTATGAGTATCCCGATACCTTTGATACGCTTTTTTCCAATTTCGGGGGATTGAATTGTCTTTCCGCTTCTGCCCTGCGAACTTTTTTTTCTGCCAGTGCCGACAAACTGGAACCAGGCGGAAAAATGGTGCTGGTGATTATGGGGAAAAAGTGCTTGTGGGACCAACTTTATATGGTGCTAAAACGCCGTTTCAACGACCGTCATCGAAGAAATACAGATCAAGCTGTCGAAGTGCCTGTCGACGGTGAAATGATCCCCACGTGGTATTACAGTCCCGCTGAAATTGAGGCCTTAAGCGACCATTCCTTTCGTTGTATTGCCAAACATCCGATCGGGCTTTTCGTGCCCCCTTCGTATCTTGCACCTGCATTTGAAAAACGAAAATGGAGCCTCGGCGTCGCAAAATGGTTCGACACCCAATTTGTCAACCCAGGATTGAGTAATTATGCCGATCATTACCTAATGGTGCTCGAAAAAAAATGAAAGTTCTACTCACACACGGCTATTTTATCTCGGCGGATGTCAAAGAACAAAAAATCATGCGTCCTTACCCTACTTTGGGGTTATTGTACATTAGTGCATTTTTAAAAGCGCAGAAAAAAAACGTGCACGTAGTCGATAGTACTTTTTCCGAAGTCGGTATCTGGCAGCAAGAAATCATTGATCATCAACCGAACCTGATCGCTTTCTACACCAATTTGATGACGAAAGTGGAAGTGTTACGCCAACTCGAATATCTGAAACAGCGACTTCCCAATACAATCTTTGTGGTGGGTGGACCTGACGTAACCTACAATATTGAAAACTACCTCAACGCAGGATTTGATTATGCGATTATTGGTGAAGGCGAACAGACTTTGCTCGATTTGGTACATGCCATAGAGACAAACTCAGGCATCCATGACATTTCTGGAATGGCGCATATAGAAAATGGTACTGTTCAACGAACGGCGGCACGCGACAAAATTAAAGCATTGGAATCCTTGCCATTCCCTGATCGGTCGGCCATTCCATTTGAAACTTATTTGGACGTTTGGGGCAAGCATCACGGGAAACGAACGGCGAATATCAGCACGCAACGAGGCTGTCCCTATACGTGTAAGTGGTGCAGTACGGCAGTGTATGGTCAAAGTTATCGACGCAACACACCAGCCCGTGTCGTGGAAGAAATCCTCCATCTAAAAAACGATTTTGGCGTTGAGGCGTTGTGGTTCGTCGACGATGTGTTCACCGTCAGTCACAAATGGATCGAACAACTTCATGATGAATTTGCGAAAAATGCATTGCAGATCCCTTTTGAAATAATCACACGCGCAGAACGACTGAATGCAACAGTATTGCAACAACTGAAAGACATGGGTTGTTTCCGCATTTGGATTGGTGCTGAGAGCGGATCACAGAAAATTATCGATCGGATGGACCGTCGTGTCACCCTCGAAACGGTTCAGGAAATGATGCAATTAACCCAAAAAATGGGCATGGAAGCGGGAACATTTATTATGGTTGGTTATCCTGGTGAAACACAAGAAGACATTGTTGCAACGATGACACATATTCAAAAGTGCAATCCCGATTATCTAACCATAACGCGTGCATACCCCATAAAAGGGACGGAATTGTACAATGAAATCGAAGCAGAAATCACCGTGCAACCCGATTGGAACACAAGCACAGATCGCGACATTCGATTTGCCTTACCGTATTCGGACAAATACTACGAACATGCGATTCGCTATTTGGTAAATGGTTGGCAGGGACATAAATTTGGATCGCTGAAACAAAAAATCAAGAGCAAAGCCGCATTTCAGATGATGAAGTGGGTGAAATAATCACAAACGATGGCAACGCATTCCGTAAAATATCTCACCCCGCCCCTCGAATCCTTCGAATCTACCTACAAAACTGTACGCAACAAAGAAGGGCGTTGGTTGACAGACAACGAAGTAAAACGACTTCCAAACATCGAAAAAAATCACCCGCTCGAAAAAGAATGGCAAAAACGCACCTGGATCCTCAACAAATTCACGGCGTATCTCGAAAGAAAACATCCCAAAAACATCCTGGACATTGGTTGTGGAAACGGTTGGCTTACGAACAAAGCTAGTCACTATTGCGATCAAATTACAGGAATTGACGTAGGCCAAGAAGAATTGGAACAGGCTGCCCGATGTTTTGGAAACGATACGGTATCCTTCGCCTGCTGCAGTGATTGGTCACTTTTACCAGAAAACACCTATGATTTGATCTTTTTTTCGGGAAGTTTTCATTATTTCGAACCAAACGATGCCTTTTGGACGCTGCTCAAAAGTCGTTTGACTGACAACGGAGAAATTCACATTTTGGAAACCAAATTTTACTCGAAGGCAGAAGCTGTCAAAGCAAAAAAGCGATCGGAAGCCTATTTTAAAACTCTCGGAGCCACCGTTGATTATTACCACCACCTCACCTGGGACGCACTGCCAACAAACTTTGAAGTTCTCTATCAACCAGACTTTCGCAACAAATTGTTCCGAAAAAGAGCGCCTTTTCCTTGGGTTAAAATCCGTAAATAGTGCGGTATTGTTTCACTGTTTCTTTGATATCGTAAAAGACGGATTCGGGATGTTGGCTTTGCAATAGCACTTGAATCATGGCAGCGTCAATGGCTAATTCTCCTGTTAAATGGGGAATATCCAGTGTTTGTGCAAGACCTACGGGTGTTGAAATGAGATACGTACTGCTTGCCATTGCTTCGATGAAAATCATTCCGAAACCTTCAAATTCGGAAGTGTGAACCATCACTTTTGACTGCGCAATTAAGGACAATGTTGTGTCGTAGGATACCAGACCCAATAATTCTACGTGATCCCGCAATCCCAATTGTGCTATTTGCTGTTGCAAGTTTGAAGCTAGCGGCCCTGTTCCAACAATTTTCGCATTCAACGTTGGAATGTTTTTAATGACTTCTGCGCATAAGGAAACAAAATAGCTCGTATTCTTCAAGGGAATCAAATTCCCCACGCAGATCAAATCGATGTCTTTCTGTACCTCAATTGTTTTATCCAAGCCCCAGGGAATAATCGTTGTTGGAAGCACCCCTTTCTTCCTGAGAGCGCTCGCCTGAAACTCGGATAATGCCACGATCGGAAATGTTTCTTCTTCCCATTTTTTAAACCCGCGCTTCGCATTCCGCATCTCCTGTCCCATAGCGGTCGCCACCAATGGAACCCCAAAGGCATTTGCTAAGGATTTCCCGATCTTTGTAGTTTCATTCAACCAAAAAGAATGCACCAAATCAACAGGGTGCTTTTCGTGAATCGATTCAAGAACTTTCAACGCCTTTCGTTTTAAAAAAAGCGTGCGGTACTTTTTGTTATTGCCTTTTAAGGGATACACTTGAATTCCATGCCAGACATACGGTTCATCGGTATAGGGATAGTGCGTTGCTATCACAGTAACATCAACGTTTGCATCAAACAGCGCACGCGCGAAAATTTGCAATGCAGGAATGCAAGTTGTATCTCCTTCGTCTTTTGGGAATCCGGGAGTTACCAGAAGTATGTGTTTATTCGATGCGATAGATCTTCCAATTTTCGGGCAGTTCTTTGACCACGACCAAAGTATGCTCTTTTTGCAACAATTCCCAATTCTGCATCACACTTCCGTTTCTCCAGGACGTTTCGAATTTTGTCGGATTGAAAACAACCAAACCACCTGGAATGAAATCAGGATATGATTCCCACAAACTTTGAGTTGGATTGGGCAAATCATACGAGGCAAAAGATTGATCTACGTAAAAGGAAAGAATCGGCGTACTGTCGTCGAAGGGTTGTAATGCGGCAACAATCTCCTTTTCCATTTTGTGTACACGATAGGTTTTTTCAAATGAGAAATAAAACAACCCACCGTTGAATAAAAGTACTCCCGCGGCAAAAATAAGGGTCAGTTTCTTCGCTTTCAGCCAGAACCAAAGGGCTTCAAACGCAGGGTAGAGCAGCACCAAAATGGGCACATGCGTGAGCACCATAAAACGTTGATTTTGCAGTTCTAATCCTCCAATAAAAGCCAAATACACCAATATCGCCACCCACAAACCTCGTTCTTTGAAATTCCATTTTCGAATCCAGAGAAGCAACAAAACGCCTATACTAAGGAAACCCAAGTGTAAAAAATTGCTCCAGATATATACAACATTCGGAACCATATTTGTTTCGAAACGTCCTTCCCGACCATGTGTGCGATGCAACAAATTGAGCGGGTGCCACTCCTGAATGCGGTCCACGATTTGTCCGAGTGCATGATTGTTAAAGTACAACACACCCACTGCCGATCCTATCAACAGAACGAGGATGGAAAATCGCGCCCAAAGTTCCCTTTTTTTCGAATAGATCCAGAGAATGTTGAGGAGCAATATGGCAACAATCGGCACACTGGCATAGCGTGTAAAAACGGCAAAAACACTCGCGAAAAGAAATATTACCAAAAACTTTAATGACGCTGTTTTTCGAAATTGTAGGTAGGTATATACGGCCAGCATCACTAAAAAGGCGCAAAGCGCATCGGACATTACCAAATACCCCATTCGAAGAAAATAGACCTGTGTTGCAGCACCTAACAGAAGAAAGAGTGCACCGCTGGATTGGTACAACAAGCGAATGGATTTTTGTGCAAAAAGAACCGTTCCCATACATGCGACAAGTGAAATCAATTGCAGGGAAAGCAATACAGAAACACCCGAAAAACTGCCCAAAGCTCCTAAGAGTGGATAGCCCTTCGGCCAATGAAAATCCCCAGCAGGAATCCCGTCGGAAAGTTGTAATTTCAATGCTTTGGTGTACCGAAAATATTCGTGTGCATCCTGACCAAAAAGACCATTAAAATCGAACCCAAACTGCAGCACCAGAAAACCTGCAAGGATCATCAAATACGGCGACAACGAAACGAAGGAAATACGCGACATCAACTCAATTCTTTTTGCGGTTGAATCCGTTCAACAATCGCTTTTTCAATAGGGAAGCGGAAATAAAGGTGTTTGATCCGATAGCGCGACACCCATCTCAAGGGACGGAGCACTGTTTTGTTTTGGCGATGTCCACGCAGGTAGAATTTATAGCGTTCCATTTCCTGATACAATCCATCCGAAACCCAGGGACCTTTCGAGCCGATATAATCAAAATCGGACCATTCTTGTATGGATTCAGGCAACTTGTACGATCCGTCTTTCACAACTTCGTCGGTGATTTGTGTTCCAGGATAGGGTTTAAAGTAAAAAACAGGCGTTTCAAATCCTTCCGACATAAGTGCCAATTCCCGGATCATCGACTTTGTGGCTGCAATACTTCGATCGGTTTCTTTTGGAAAACCAACAATGAAAGGGAAAATTACATTAATTCCCAGTTCACGGCATCGTTCTGCACACAAGCGTACTTGTTCGATTTTGATGTCCTTTTTCAACCAGTCCATCATTTCCTGAGATCCACTTTCCACGCCAATCAACAATCTTCGCAATCCGCCGTCTTTGCACAATTGAAAATCTTCCAACGTCATCCGACTTCCTTGATCAGCCCGCATGGTAGCGGCCCAGGTAAATGGTGTTCCTGCGTCTTTGATCGCTTTAGCCATCTCCAGAATTCGCTTGGGATAGGTAAAGAACGTCTCGTCTTGAAAATTGACATCATCAAACTGGTATTTTCTATGATAGTGCATCAAATCTTCGAATACGCGATTGGGTAGTAAACCACTAAACTTTCGACTAAAAACAAATGGATCGGCACAAAACGTACACCGAAAAAAACATCCTGTCGAAGTAATAATATCAAATTGTCGGCGTCCCTTAGCTTTGAAATACCGCTCCACATCAATCAAATCGTAATTTAAGCGGAGCATTTCATTCATGTCCTCCATGACACGAGGTGCGTTCTTTACTATTTCTCCTGTTTCAGTTCGGTAAACAATCCCAGCGATCCCTTGTAGCGAAGTTCCATTCGCATAAGCATCGACCAATTCTTTGAAGCTGGATTCCCCCTGTCCTTGAACGGAAACATCTACCGCGTCAACATCTTTTAGCACTTGTTCTGGAAATAATGAGGTATGCCACCCCCCCCAGATTACGGGAATTGTTGCGTCTAATTGCTTCACTAATTCAGAAAATGCAATCGCATCTTTCAGTGGTGCTCCGGTCAATGAAGTAATTCCAACCAACAACAAATCCTCTTTGTGCGCATTAAAAATAGCTGCTGGATCTTTGTCCAATCGCGCATCCACAATGACCACATTATATGACTCACACACCTGCGTCCCTATCGCCAAAAGAGCCAAAGGCATGTCGTAAAAGACAGTTCGCGGATTGTAAAGAAGAATGGTTTTTTTCATAAACGCAGCATCGAAGATCGCAAGGCTGTCACTAAATTACGTATTTCTTTCTAGCGACTTGAGACTTTCGTATATTTGGTTTCTGCTATGAAAAATCTTCTATTTCCTTTTTTTAGTGTACTCCTTTGTTTTCAGGTCTTCAGTCAAAATTTCAATCGACCCATTCCTGAAGGATTATTTCAATATGAATACGTAGAAAATGCAGGACTTTCAAATGGTTTTGTACTCGCAACTGCGGTAAAACTTCAAGTGCCCATTTCCGACCCAAATTTTGTTTCCCCTTATCCTGTCATTTTTGACGCTTCGGGTTACGTCGCCTGGTACGCAAAACCCAACATCGGAAATGCCATTGATTTCAAATATTTTGAAAGTTTGAACGCGTATGTGTACACGTACATTCAGCAAGGACAAGTCTACGCATTGGTCATGGACGATCAATTCAACGCGCTAGACACGTTGATCACTTCTAGTACAAGAGACGTTCACGATTTACAGGTCGCCTCGAATGGAAACTGGCTGCTCACGACGGCCTATTTTGACACGATGGATCTTTCGAGCTTCACCTTCGATGGAATGCAGGGAAGTACTCAAACTGTGGTGAAAGGCTTTGGATACGAAGAAATTGATCCTTCGGGCAATCTTGTGGGTTGGTACAACAGCAATAGCAACTTAGCCCCAAGCGAAACCTATGATTACTGGGGGTACAACGCGAACAATTTCGACTATTGCCACGGCAATGCTATAGAAGAAGATACAGACGGAAATTTGTTATTATCCTACCGACACTTGAACGCTATTCATAAAATCGATCGACAAACAGGAGCAATCATTTGGCGTTTGGGCGGCGAACAATCGGATTTCACCTTCGTTAATGACACCGGATTTAGTGGTCAACATGATATCCGAAAATTGGCAAATGGGGATTATAGTCTTTTCGACAACGGCAACATGAGTGGCATTACGCGAAGTGTGAGTTATACGCTAGATACCATCAATTGGACCGCCACAAAATCCAACGAATACGTGCATCCAACAGGAGCTACTTCTACAGCCATGGGAAGCTATCAGACCCATTCAAGCGGAATTGAAATTGTTGGATATGGACTCATTTGGAGACCCGAACCAAGTGCTGTTCTTCTTGATAACAACCACAATCAGTTGGCGGCGTACTATTTTCAAGATTCCGTCGTAAGCTACCGTTTTCTTCATTACGATGTAACGATGCCCGCCCGTCCAGAAATTCAGTGTAATTGGAACGGAACCCAATGGGAATTGATCGCGCCTTCGGGACATTCCACCTATGCGTGGTCTACGGGTGCTGCTACAAATACGATTCCGATTACACAACCGGGAACGTATCAATTATGGGTAGATCAAGGGACAGGAATGTTAGGCTCTCTCCCTTTTGTGGTTGCGGATATCACCAATCCATGTGCTGTCGGAATGGACGAGTTGATCCCCGACGATGGTGCCTTTGTCTTGTACGATCTGGTGGGTCACGCCGTTAAAAATCCCGTAAAATATGCCGTGTACTTGAAAGTATTCGAATCTGGAAAAGTTGAAAAAGTGGTATACACCGAATCATTATGAGCGACAACCACGTAATCCTTTTCAATCCCCGAAGTGCTAGCGGAAAGCATCGAATTCCCAATTCGATCTTGCAGGTTGGATCGTCCATTGATACTTCCTTTTCCTACGATTTTGTAGACGGGAATATGGAGCTAGATCCCCTAAAAAAGATTTTGGAAATTATTGCAGAAAAAGAAGTGGGAGTTGTCGGAATGACTGTCATGCCAGGCCCTCAGTTAAGTCAGGCAATTCCTTTTAGTCGCGCAATCCGAGAACAACATCCCGAAATCACCATTATTTGGGGAGGCTATTTTGCCGCGAATCAACACAAAGTGGTATTGGAATCAGGTTGGATCGATTATGTGATAAGTGGACCTGGTGACACGGCATTTCCAGAATTGCTTTCGGCATTGTTTTCTGGAGACCTGGACGAACTTTCTTCGATTCCCAATTTGATCTATTTTAAGGAAGGTGTGCTCACGACGACGCGAAAAGAAGCGCTGCCAGATATGGACAACCTTCCACCATTTGCCTACGAGAAATTGAACGGCTCCTATCCTTTGGAAAATTACCTGGCGAAAACCTTTATGGGGAATAAAACACTGTCGTATCACTCTAGTTTTGGTTGTCCGTTTACATGTTCTTTTTGTGCGGTAGTTCCCATTTACAATGCCCGATGGAAAGGTCTAAAGGCAGATAGGATTGCCGAAGACGTGCTGTTTTTTAAAGAAAAATATGGCATTGATGCCGTAGAATTTCACGACAATAATTTTTTCACATCGCGAAAACGCGTTGTTGCCTTTGCAGAGAAAATGATCGGTAAAAACATCGCCTGGTGGGGAGAAGGGCGCATCGACACAATTCATAAATACACCGACGAAGATTTGAAGCTCATGCGTGAAGCTGGACTGCAAATGATTTTCTTGGGCGCAGAAACGGGCAATGACGAGGTGCTTAAACAAATGGACAAAGGGGGCACACAGACTGGCGCACAAATCAAAGAGTTTGCCTTGCGACTGCGGAAATTTGATATCGTTCCTGAATACAGTTTTGTTTTAGGAATGCCTGCCGATTCCGAGGAAAAAGTGACCCGTCAAATAAATGAAGATATTCGGTTCATTCAGGAGATTAAGAAATTGAATCCTGCAACTGAAATTATTATTTATCTCTACTCTCCCGTTCCAACAGAAGGTAGTGAACTCTTTGAAGAAATTCAAAAACAAGGATTTGCATTTCCGCGAACTTTGGAAGATTGGCTTTCTCCCGCATGGGAAAACTTTGATTTGCGAAAAAACCCCTTGACCCCCTGGCTAAAACCAAAACACATCCGACGGATTCAAAATTTTGAAACGGTCTTAAACGGCATGTTCCCAAGTGCAAGCGATTTTAAAATTACACCTGGAAAACGTAAATTGTTACGTGCGGTTTCGTGGTGGCGTTACAAAACTGGAATATTCGCGTACCCGTACGAGATCAAATTATTGTTGAAAATTTGGAAGTACCGTCAACCTGAAGAACAAGGATTTTACTCGGAATGAGACGGCTACTAAAGAAAATCGTACACCCTATTTTAAACCGCTGGTATCAGCGGAAAACATCGAGAATGCAGCAATATCGCAATCACGGAATTGCCTTGGATGTATTCCCTGCCGTTTTTCATCCGGGTATTTTTCTTTCGACCAATATCTTCATTGATTTCCTGAAGCCCCATGATCTTGCTGGAAAACGCGTGCTGGAACTCGGCGCTGGAAGTGGCATGATTTCCTTCTTTTGTGCAAAACAAGGAGCCATTGTTACGGCCACCGACATCAATGAAAACGCGCTCAAAGGATTGCATTTGAATGCGGAAAAGAACCGTCTTTCAATCACCGTTCTCGCTTCGAATCTTTTTGAAAACGTGTCCCCAAATAACTTTGATCTCATCTTGATCAATCCGCCGTACTATCCAAAAAATGCCGAAAACGAAAAAGATCAGGCCTTCTTTTGTGGCGAAAATTTCGAGTATTTCCAACAGTTGTTCGCCCAACTCTCTCAAGCCAAACGGCTGCCAACAATCTGGATGATTTTATCGGAGGATTGCGCCATTGCGACAATTAAAGAAATCGCTTCAACACACGGATTTGAGATGGACGGAATTTACGAAACCAAAAAGCGCATGGAGCAAAATTATATTTTCAGTATTCGCTGATCAGAATGGATACACCAACGGAGCCAAAACAGAAGACTCTCCGAGAATCAGAAGAATCGCCAACACAAGAAATGCTAGCAACAAAGGAAAGAGCCAAAACTTTCGCTTTTTCCAGAAAAATTTCCCTAACGATTGAACAACTTCCCAACGACTCATTTATCCCATGCTTGTATAATCTTGGTCGCCCGATTTTGGCTTCCAACCTGGTTTCAAATCTACTTTAACGAATAATTTCGCCATCCAAATAAACAGAAAATAAAGCACGGAAAGGAGAACAAAGCTCACTATTTCACCAATTAATTTTCCAATAAAAAACCAAAACCAAAGTACGGGGTACAAAAGTTGCGGCAATAGCAACCAGCCCAATGTCATCAGAGACAACGCAATCAATCGAACATAGAACGGCGAAGTGAAGCCATGCGATCGATAAAAAAAGAGACCGATCAAAACAAACAACAAGCCTGCGAACTGCAATTGCTTGCTTCGTTTCGAGGACAAATCCGTGCATTCGTTCGCTATGGTTTTAATCCAACTCAAGTTTGACATCTTTGATGAATACTTCCTTATTTTCTTCCTTCAATATGAGGTGGTTTCCGAGCACCAACGCGTCCAATCCACTTCCGAAAAAAGTCCGCAAGGCATCTTCTGGATGATGCACCATCGGTTCTCCACGGCGATTAAAACTGGTGTTGATGACCACAGGAACTCCTGTAATTTGATTGAATTTTGCGATTAAATTGTACAATTTGCGGTTTTGGTGGGCATTTACCGTTTGTACCCGTGCACTTCCGTCAGCGTGGACACACGAAGGAATTCGTTCGCCTTGGATTGCATCAAAAGTGAAAAGCATCTCATTGGCATTACGCACATTTTTAAAATAATCGTTTGCAAATTCCTCCATCACGACAGGTGCAAAAGGGCGAAATTGTTCCCGAAATTTGATCATTTCATTGATCTTATCACGCATGGAATTGTCCAGCGGCGATGCCAAAATACTTCGATTCCCCAATGCCCGCGGTCCCATCTCGTCGCGTCCTTGAAACCAAGCGATCACTTTTCCTTCGGAAAGCAATTGCGCTGTTTTCGTATGCAAATCCTCTTCTTCCAGGAACGTACTTTTCACTGAAACGGTGTTTAAGGTCTCCGCGATTTCTTCGTTGGTAAATGCTTTTCCCAAATAGGAAGGAATCGCTTGAATATTTCGTGGTGCATTTTGATTCGCACATAACAGCGCTGCGCCAACCGCACCTCCTGCGTCACCACTTGCACTGTAGATAAATATATCCTCAAAAATGCCGCTTTCCAACAATCGTTGATTGGCTTTACAGTTCAAAGCAACACCACCACCATAACACAAATACTTTTGCCCTGTTTGTTCACGGACATAGGTGGCTGATTTTACCACAATGTCTTCCAACACTTCCTGAATCGACGCCGCAATATCTTTGTAAAAGGTGCTCATATGTCCTTCAGGTCGTCTTTTTGGTTTTCCGAAAACGGCTTCAAAATTACGGTTGATCATCCGCATCCCACGGTGAAAATTGAAAAACTTCAACTGCAATTCAATTGATCCATCTGCATGAATGGTAACTATCTTTTCTCGAATAAGGTCGGCATATTTCGGTTCTCCGTACGGAGCCAGCCCCATCAATTTGTACTCCCCACTATTGACGCGAAAACCACAATATTGCGTGAATGCCGAATACAACATTCCCACCGAGTGTGGATACGTTTGCTCGTTGAGAATGGTCAACCGATTGTCCTTAAATGTTCCCATAGACGCACACGACCACTCTCCGACTCCATCCAGGGTTAAAAACGCCGCATCTTCAAATGGGGATGCATAGCACGCGGCGGCGGCATGTGATTCGTGATGCTCGGGGTAAAAGAAATCGCCCTTAAAGCCCAATGCCTTTCGGATGTTGTGCGGCACCCATAGTTTCTCACGTAACCAGGATTTCAGTGTTTTTCGGAAGGGCAAATACGCATAGGGATAAAATGCAATTTGTGTTTCCAGCAAGCGCTCAAATTTTAAAAATGGCTTTTCATAATAGGCAATTTTCGCAACCTGATCGATCTTGATTCCTTCAAAATCCAAACAAAAAGCAATCGCTTCGACGGGTAAATTACTGTCTTGTTTGACGCGGGTCAATCGTTCTTCCTGAATGGCGACCACCACCTTTCCGTTTTTCAATAAAGCCGCCGCCGAATCGTGAAAATACGCGGAAACCCCAAGAATGTATGTCGGTGTCGTTACTTCCATTCTTTTTCCAAGTGCTTTTCCAGAAAATCTGCCAATGCTGCCTGACCTTCATCCGTTAAATGTGGGTCGTTATTGAAATACATTTGCACACCTTTCGCTTCCATATCACGAAAATACGTTAATGGATTGAGAACTTTGACACCTTTTATTCGCGACAATTTGTAGATGAATGGATAGATGGGGCGCGTGCTGCTTTTGTTGCCCGAAAGTTGCTCGTATCGTTGATTATACGCACTGGTAACTTGACTAAAATGCGGAATCATCACAATATAAATAGGTACTTTTTTGGGCACAATCTCACGCAAATAAACAATCGACGCTTTGCATTCCTCAAACGCATCGCGATATTCGGCACCGAGCGCAATACACTCTTGCACGTAGTTCGCACTGGCACGAATCATCATTTTTGTCCTTGGAGAATACCGATCTATTGAAAATGCTGCTGTGTCTTGTTTTAGGGTTTTTGGGTCAAAATCGGATTGAATACCACTCCATCTTCTTGAAAAAAGGCCCAATATTTTGAAATAGTTTTTCCCTGACCAATAACAATTTCTCGAAAAAGTAAGCGTGTTCCAATTGGTAGGCGCCTGAATATCCGTCAAGTCGTTTCCAACATACATTTGATAGATCACACATGTCGGTGGATAATCAGTAATACGTCGAGCAGCCATCAATTCCATTTCATACGGTCCGCTTCCGGGCATCGCGCAGTTGATAAAATTGAAGGAAGCTTGGCGTTCTCTTAATTGGTCGACGTAGCCTTTTGGATGGGCGGTAAACGAATCTCCGAAAACAAGCACATTGGGTTTTTTGGGATTCACTTTCGCATTCAAAGCTTTGAATTCCGCTTTGAAAAAATCGATCCACTGGTACCGATAAGAGACTTCCAAAATGCACAGCAACACAAACAAAATCAAGGTGGTCTGCCAGGTACGTTTCCAAATGCTCATTCCTACTTTCTTCCAGTTCATTTCGTTATTTTGTCGCGAAGCCAGGACCAAATTAGTATTTTTACATTCTGTTATTCACGCACATGGGAGTATATTTCAACAAACGGCGCACATTTCGACAATATCTCTCTTTGATCAAGTATTTCTCCATGCAATTTTTGCGATCAATTCCCTATCGGTTGACCGCGCGCAAACGCATGTTGCCCAATTTTCTCATTGTCGGAGTGATGAAAGGCGGGACTTCTTCGCTGTACCATTATTTGAACCAACATCCAGACGTGAAGATGTCGCGTGTGCAGGAAGTTCATTTTTTCGCCAAGTACTACTCCCGTGGTTTAAACTATTATCGCAGCTTTTTCCCTAAGAAATCGGAAGGCAAATTATCAGGGGAATCATCGCCATATTATTTCTTTCATCCTGCGGTTCCTGCTCGTGTTAAAAAGGACTTGCCCAATTGCAAAATCATTGTTCTGTTGCGCGATCCAGTTGACAGGGCCTATTCACATTATCAAATGCACAAGGGTATTGATCCAGCCGACAATTTCCTGCAGGCGTTGGCATGGGAAGAATCTCGGGTACAAACCACCCACGAACGTTTTCTTAACGGTGAATCGTTTCTCGATACTTCGCATCAGGCCTATAGTTATTTAAAGCGTGGAATGTACGCCGAACAATTGCACCATTGGTTACACCATTATTCTTTGGACGCGTTGTTAATTCTGCGCAGCGAAGATTTCTATGCCGACCCGAAAAAGACCTTGAAGCAGGTCTACGCGTATTTAGAATTGCCCGAGATATTCCCAGAAAATTTAGCGCCTGTTAATGTGCGTGCGTACGAAACACTTCCGCGAAACGTCTATAAAGAAATCGCAACGCAATTTGAAGAAGACGGACGCGAATTACGTCAATTACTAGGAGATCAATTTACATGGAACCGCTACGATTAAAATGTCCCATTTGCAGTAAAAAAGTGACTTTGTCAGCTTCGCACGCGACATGTGAAAACGGTCATCTATTTCCCACCAAAAATGGCATCTACAAATTGGTCACTCCCGAGTACGCTGCGAAATTACACCCGTTTCTGAGAGCTTTCGAGACCTTTGAAACACCGAATTCTCCGATTATCGACCCTGAGAGGTATCCCGAATTGCCTTATGTTGATTTCGCTCCAGAACTATGGTCGCTACGTCGCATCGATCTCCAACTCGTCTTGGCGCATATCAAGTCTACGTACCGCACTGCTTTGGAAATAGGTGCATGGAATGGATGGTTAACACAACATTTGGTGAAGGCAGGATTAGAAACAGTGGCAATTGATCATTTTACCGACGCAACAAATGGTTTGGGCGCCAAGAAATATTACCCGGAAGATTGGACTGCCCTCCAAGTCGATTTGGAACATCTCGATATTTTCGATACAACCTTCGATGTAATTGTTGTCAATCGCTGCCTGAATTATTTCACCTCGATGGAAGGTCTTTTGGCGCAACTAAAGAAACTACTCGCTCCCGACGGCGTATTAATTCTCACGGGAATTACCCTTGAACGAGACGCGTCAAAAACACGAGCAAAATTAGCGAAAACTGCGGAAGCATTTGAAAATCGGTACCATACACCCTTTTTCTTTAAAGCATACAAAGGGTACCTCGATAAAAACGATCTGACGGTTTTACGACAAAACGGCATACACATCCGTATGTACCGTGAATTGTTGCTGCGTTCCCTCTTAGGAAAAATCACAACAAAAAGACCTAGCTATTATTATGGTATCTTTAAAGCGGATCATGGATAAATTGCGAAGTCTAAATAGAAAATTGCTACCAGGACATTTGTTCCACGCGCCGCAATGGTTGGTATTGGGAGTGAACAATATTTGCAACCTGCATTGTAAAATGTGCGATGTCGGAACGCAAAATTTGGAGACGAATTTTGCCGTTAACCTTGTGGGAACGCATCCTTTGCACATGCCTGTGGACCTTTTCGAAAAAATTGTTGATCAAACTAAAAAGTACTATCCTTCCACGAAATTGGGCTATGCTTTTACGGAACCATTGGTGTACAAACATTTGGAAGAAACACTCGCATACGCCAACAAGGCGGGACTTTTCACTTCTATTACCACCAATGCACTCAATCTGCGGCAAAAAAGCGACATTCTCACCAACAATGGATTGAATGAACTCTTTATTTCGCTTGACGGTCCTGAGGATATTCACAACGAAATCCGTGGGCACAAATCCAGTCACCAACGCGCATTAGAAGGTATTGAAGCGCTGCAATCCAAATCCAACATTCCGATTTCTGTATATTGCGTGATTACAGAATGGAATATTGGTCATTTAGAACGCTTCTTAAAAGATCTTTCCGGTTTTCGATTAAAGCATGTAGGCTTTTTACAC
The DNA here is from genome assembly GCA_050289845.1 of Crocinitomicaceae bacterium. Taxonomy (GTDB): domain Bacteria; phylum Bacteroidota; class Bacteroidia; order Flavobacteriales_D; family Crocinitomicaceae; genus UBA4466. The sequence goes on from JBNKGN010000007.1 coordinate 19,217, forward strand.
GCGAATTTTATTACAGAAGAATTGGCTGTATTGCACAACAAAAAATTCGGTGCGGATTATCCTGCAACTGTTTCGGATGTTGAAGAAGTACATTTTGATGCCTATAATTTACCTCAACTAAAAGCGGAACTAACGGCAATTTCGCAACAGAAGTACCCTTTCGAAACTTCCGTAACGCCCAATATTCGCTCGCAAGAAGCATTGCATCGCTACTATTTTGAACCCACAAAAAAAGTAGGGAAAAGCTGTTTTGACGTGTTCAACAATCTAATGATAAAGTCGGACGGAAGTGTCATCCCCGCGCACGGTCGTTGTTTTAATGTTTCTGTAGGAAATCTTTATGAAGAAGAACTCCCCGCAATTTGGAATTCGAAGGGCATGCAAAAAATTCGAAAAACGGTATTAAAAGAGGGAGGGTTGATGCCTGCATGTCAACGCTGTTGTTCGGCCGTTTGATCAAAATAAATCGCCATCCATGTAATGAACCTTAAAGCGACTAAATGAAGGAAGCTCCTTTCTCAATTGCAGTGTGCTCAATTTAAAGGAAGGAAAATCGGGTAATTTATCTCGAAGCAATTCTCTTTCCTTCCCCGGTGCAGTATGAAAAACAACTTCGTGAATCCCGCTACGACGAGCCATCTTCTTTAATTCTTTCAACATTTTGGGGACATTGCCATGAGGTCCTTTGTGCACATACCCCACTGTAAGACGGTACTCGTATTTCAACCAAAGTGTGCAACCCTCCAATTCTACCATATACCGTGGAGTGAAGGCTTTCATTTTGAGAAAATCTTCCGTGTGTACCATCCCGCCATTCTCTTGGACAAAGAGCTGATTTATTGAAACATCTATCTGATACGGTGCCAATTGCTTTGCCAGCCTTTTTGTACTCCAAGAAGGTCCAACAACACGCTCTAGTAAGCTCTTGAAAACCTTTGGGAATGTCATGAGTTCAAAACGAAGCAAATTCGGTTGATCGACCCATTGCTGCTTTTTACAAAACTTATAGGTTTGCTGGCTATGATAAGCATACAAATAACACGCTTCTGTTGCTTTTAGCCGTTCGAGCAATTGAAAATACAACTGTTCGAAAATGCCTTTTCCGCGGTATGTCTCCTGAAGAAAATAATCGCACGTATAGACCAACTCGTAGGGACTTCCATCCAATTCAAAATTTTGCGGAATGGCGCCAAAAAAACCTACGACTTCCCCTTCAATTTTTCCAACGATGGAATACTGCTTTTGGTGCTCTAGATCCAACCCATATTTGATCTGAAAATATTCGGGTGTTACCCTTTTACCAAATATTTCTTTGTATAAGGACGTCAAAGCATCGCAATGAGCGGGTGTCAACGTTTCAAATGAGATATCAATAGCCTCCATTGCAAATTGCGATTAGTTGATTTCGAACTGAAATATACGGGTTAATCACAATTCGATCCTGCGCCACGGAAGCTTGATCAAAATCACCATCGGCACGGAATTGATGTGCTACTCCCATTTCGAACAATTGCCACAGAATCCGCTCGTTGTAATGACCAAAAGGAAAGGCAAATACATTTCCATAAGGCGATCCTATTTTTTCAAGTCGGTTTTTTCCGGCCGTAAAGTCCTGAGCAATTTCCTCGGCATTCAACCCCAAATAGCTCAAGTGCGCTCCTCCGTGATTTGCAATTGAAATCATAGGATGCTGTTGCATTTCCATCATCGTCTCGTCAGACAGTAGCGCGTGGAAAACGGTATCTTCCGAAAGAAGATCTTCGATAATCGTTCGAAGCGCCGCCGTAAATTGTGCGACCACCTCCTTGTTTTGACGGATCATCCAATCCTTCATCATTACATAATTTGCACCGTCTAATTCCGGAAATCTGTCTTTCAGAGGCGTTAATGAACATTTTTTAGCTTGGGCGAGATCCAACAAGTCCATCCAAAGTGTTGATCCTGCTGTAACAAATAAGGTCGCAGGCACCTGGTATTTTTCGAGTAACGGCAATGCGCAATCATAGTTGTTCTGATAACCGTCATCAAAAGTGATTAATAGGTTGGGGCGATCTTCTGCAAATTTACCATGAATGAATTCTTCCAAGTCGATAATGTGAAACTCCTTTTTAAAGGCGATCAACAATGCTTCAAACTTGGAAACATGTAGAAATCGGCTGTTGATGTAGGGCAGCCCATCGGGACAAATACCATGAAAACACACTACGCGCACAGCCCCCTTGAAAGCATCCGTTTTGATTGGAACCCCAAATGCAGCTTTAAAATCATTCCATTTCCACTGCAATTTCCGTCGTATTTTTTTGCTAATCGTGCTCCGTTGTGCCATTTTTCAGGTTTAAGTTGAGCCAAACGATGGTTCCCAAAGCAGTAAAATAGAGAAATGCCATTTTGCTTTGGTCCATAAATGCGTTGAAAACACCATGAAAGAAGTACGTGATGAGTCCGAGAAGAATTCCAAGATTGAGCATTCGAAGCACTGGATCTTTCAATTGAACGTGATTTTGCATCCCGAAATATACCGCCGCGAAGACTGTCAGAACAAAAATCAGAGCACCTAACAAACCGTTTTCACTCAAGTATGTCAAGTACTCTGAATGTGCGTTTCCTTTGTCTCCCGCATTCGTGGAAATGTAGGTTTTGTGTTCCATTGTCTGGAATTTATTGTACTCGAACTGATAGGTTCCTGGACCAAAACCAACCAATGGTTTTTCTTCAAACATTCGAATGGCACATACCCAGCGATTGACCCGTTCGAGATTGGACGCATCGGATTGAATATTGGTAACAGATGAAAGGTGGTTGGTTATTTCACCATCATTACTTACAGCTTCGTTTTTTTCCAAATAGCTATAAATGGGATTTTTCAAGGCAATTGCCGTCCCCACCAACACCAACAGTCCCAGTATTATGGTTCGGAAACGCACCTTCAAATAAAGCAGCAGAGCAAAAAGTAATGCAACCACCAAACTTAAAAGTGCAGCTCTGGAAAGCGCCATTAGCTCAGAACCAAACACAAGGAGTGTGAGGACAAACAAACTGGTGATTTGCCACGATTTCCATTCCAATTTTTTTCGGTGAATGAGGAATACTGCTAATAATGGCAAGACAAAGGCGAGGCATGCACCGTAAAGAGTGTGATCGACAAAATAGGGTTTACTGATCACAAATACTGTTTTCGGATCAAAATCGAAGTGCGCAAAATTCCGAAACGTAAAATACATCACTGGAACTAAGCCGATCGCATACGCCATCCAAATACGAACAATCTGTTTTCGACCATTCAATGCGTTGATCGTCACAAAAAAGCCCGATACGAAAAGCACACGTATAAGCAATCTTTTTACAGAAACATCAAGGTGGGTACTTGTAAGCGTGGTTATAGTTTGAACAATGAGGTCTGCGGCAAGCAAAATAGCGATTGGATGCACAGAAATCGTTCGTATCGCTCTGGTATAATCGCGCTGAAAAAGCAATACAACGGGTAATAGCATCAACAACATCCCTTCTGAAGGCAAAGTCACCACGGCATCTCCAAAAATTGCGGCATCCAACGAAATGGGGATAAAGGCGACCAATCCAAGGTAAAAGAAAAATGCGTTAAAAAACAAAACCAGCAACAGTAGCACGAGTCCACAAAGACCAAGAATTGCCTGTGCTGTAGTTTCTATCGATTGATAATACATTCCCAAAACAGCAGAAATAACGATTGCCGAAAGGAGAATAGGATAAATTTTATTCCAACCGAACGACTGCATTAGTTGTTAAAAGTCGCTTTAACTTGCTTCCATTTATCGAGTGCAAAACGAATGGTAAAGACCAAGGCAAAAATACGACAGCCCCCAAAAGGGTGTTGATGATAAACGAAGGCGACACCTTTTTATAACTTGGTGTAGCCACATCGACAGAGTAGACTGACGGGATAGGTTCATTTAATTGCCGTTTCAGGATTTCGTATGTGCTCCGCAATTCAAGAAAGCGATTGTATGCAAATCGATAATCAACCACCAGGTGCTCAAGTTGAGGGTTGTCCACAAACACACTTGGATCGTAATTTTCGTTGTTTAGATTTTCAATAAAATTGAACAATAAGCTCGTTTTGTTTCCTTTCAAATTATAAATGGAGTCGCGCAAACGATCTACTTCCTTTTCACTTTCTTGAAACTGGGATTTAACATGCTTGAAATCGGCCTGTCGATTCTGTTCAAAAATCGAAGCGCGATAACGATTGATTTCATCGACCTGATAATTGGCAATCGCTGCGGCAAGTTCAGGGTCTTTCAACGTTACATTAATCACCACAGAAAGATACTTGGAGCGCATAAACGTAATGTCATTGATATAGCGCAAGGTCAGATCGGCATTCCAGGAGGCCAATGAAGTATCTAGCTTATAATATTCGTACAATTTAAAATGTTCAATCGTACGATCGCGCATGGATTTGGAGCTGAGCAATTGTAACAACTGCTCCGTTTCTATTTCATATCCGAATTGCGGATTAGAAACCAGCTGATCTCGCGTGTGTGAATTGTACGGATAGACTACCGCTGTAGAAAGGTATTTTGGTGAAATAAAAAAGGTGAGTCCAGCTCCCGTAATTCCTCCAAGCAAGAGTGCCAGGAAAAATAATTTTCGGTATCGATACAAGAAGTAGACGCCTGTAGATTGATCGTTCATTGCAAATGTGTTGTACTCAACAAATATACAGGAAAAGAAATTTCTGCGCCTGAATAAAAAAGGGTCTCAAAAGAGACCCTGGTGATTAAATTGATTTTTTAAGGGAAAAGGCTTTACTGATTATGGAAGGATACTTGGCGCCGAATTCAACAATGCACCATTCCTGGAATCGTTTTACCTCTTCCGCATCAGTGATCCACTTTAATGCTTTGTAAAGCTCTTTTTGAAATAACTGCGAATCAAAACTGACATTTC
>JBNKGN010000008.1:0-22750 GCA_050289845.1 Crocinitomicaceae bacterium
AGCATCTCATCAATAAAGGGTAGCGGGAAATGATATTTCCGAGTAGCTTTTTGAGCTTCTGATAGTCGATGCACATCCGCCAACCGGTGATAGTCCGCTGAGAAATGAGTTCGTTTTTCTCATAACTCGTTTTCACCACAAAATCCGATCCGACAATTTTTTGAATCACTTCTTTGAGTTCCTCGTTCGAGACCCCTGGCTTCGCGTCGACAAAAACAGCGGAAATTTCTTGATTAAAGCGCATCATTTCCCGTGCAGTCTCAAAAGGAACCAACAAATACTCGGCGTTTACTTCACGGTTGTAATTAAACGAACCACTGAGCATTACAATTTGCGTATTAAATGGACTTTTGCCGTATCCAATTTTTGCATCTCTTTTCGGAACATAGCAAACAATGTGCTCTTCGTTCATTTGCTTGGGAATATAACCTTCCAATTTTTCCAGCACCTTCGCTCCAATGACCCCTCTCGGCTCGCCTTCCTTTTCCAAAAGCGCAGCACCTTCAACAATATGATCCTTCGTATGGGTCATTTTTAAAAACGCAGGCTCAATTCCTAGCAATTTTGCGTCCACCCATTTTTTTTCGCGTTTCAAAATTACCACCTCTTCAATGGCGCGCGTGGCATCTGCAACCTCATCGAGCGACTTAATCGCCTCAATATCGATTCGGTTTTGGTGGAAGGATTTTCCCTTTTCGACGCGGATGGTAATATCTGTATCAAACTCCGAATACAAACGCTCGATCATTGTTTCAATACCGTTGAAGGCCGAAAGAAGGATTACTAAAAACGCTGTAATGATGGCAATACCGACAACGGAAATACGCGTGATCAAATTGATCACATTCTTTCTTCTTTTAGTGGAAAGGTACCGACGCGCTATGAAATAAGGAACGTTGATAAAGGCTTATTTTTTCAGCAATTCTTCAATTTCATTGGCATAATCCAACGAATCATCGATGAAAAATTTTAAATCGGGAATATGACGCATATTTTTCAAACGACGTCCGACTTCTCCTCGAATTTTGGATGCATTAATTTCGATATTTTTCAATACTTCTTCCTTCGGCGGTCCTGCGAAAATACTCACATAACAACGCGCCAAAGAGAGGTCAGGCGTAACACGAACAATTGTCGCTGAAACCATTGCTCCTAAACAGATTTCACGTGCATTTCGCTGAAAAACGGTTGACAATTCTTCTTGAATGACCCGCTCAATTTTATTTTGTCGTATTGTACTCATAGCGCAAAGGTACGTATTACTGAATTATAATTTTTTAATTGTGAATCAGGAATCGATAAAAGTAATTACGGGGTTCCATGAATGCTTCATGGTTCAAACGGACGCGTTTTCAATTTTCCTATTCCACACGTAGGAAGTTTGTGTCGTGAGCGTTCTAAATCATTTATTCAATCTATCTTTGTCGGGATGAAAGATTTTCTTCAGATATACCGATACACGTTCAAGTACCGCTGGACGGCAATCACGGTAATTCTCTGCAATTTGGGCTTCGTGATTTTTAATTTGGTTTCGATGGCGCTTTTTATCCCATTTTTGAAACTGCTTTTTGAAGGCACGGAAGACGCTGCTGTGGTATCCGTACCGCACTACGATGGCTCGTTCACTGGACTTTTTGAGTATCTCGGAAGCTGGTACAATTACGAGATGTACACGATGACCCAAGCCGATCCGAAAGGCGCATTGATTTTCGTGTGTATTACTGTGGCTATTGCCTTCTTTCTTAAAAATATGTTCCGCTATGGCGCCATTTGGTTTCAATCGCAATTGCGCATGGCTGTCGTTCGTGATGTTCGTGACGCCCTGTTCGAAAAAGCGATGAAATTGCCGATTTCTTATTACACAGACGAACGTCGTGGAGATTTAATGTCGCGCATGCAAAGCGATGTTGGTATTATCGAAAATGCGGTAATTTCCTTGTTAGAACTGATTTTCAGAGAACCTTTCGCGATTTTAATCACCATTTCTGTATTGCTTTATTGGAGCATGAGCCTCACGCTCTTCGCACTTTTGTTGTTGCCAATTGTTGCAATTATTATCGTGATCATTGGAAAAAGTTTAAAGCGAACAGCCAAGCAAGGACAAGAACAAATGGGCGTTTTGGTATCGGCAATTGACGAAGCTTTGGGAGGGATTCGGATCATAAAGGCATTTAATGCCGTGAAGCAAGTCGTTGGATCTTTCCGTCACGAAAACTTGAAACATCAAAAACTGATCACGAAGGCATTTCGAAAAAGAGAACTTACCTCTCCCTTAAATGAAACCATCGGTTCTTTTGTCATGATCGCTATTGTTTGGTACGGCGGGTTATTAGTTTTGGATGGAGGTGACGCAAGTATCCAGGGCGAAGTATTCATGGGCTTCGTAATTGTATTTTCTCAATTGATGCGTCCTATTCAAGGGGTTTCTCAATCGATGTCTAATTTGAATCAAGCATTTGCCTCTTTGGATCGTATTAACGCAATTCTGGATGCAGACGAAAAAATTTACGAGGTTGCCGAACCGATTCATATTGATGGTGTGCACGAAGGCGTTTCTTACAAGAATGTCTCCTTCAAATACCGCGATGAAAAGGTGATTAAAAACGTTTCCTTTGAGATTCCCGCTGGGAAAATGATTGCACTTGTCGGTGAATCCGGGAGTGGTAAATCAACGCTTGCCGACTTACTTCCCCGTTTTTATGATGTACAAGAGGGCGCGGTACTTTTGGATGGGAAGGACATCAAAGAAATCGCCATGCACGACTTACGACAACAGATTGGAATTGTATCGCAGGAGTCGATTTTGTTCAACGCTACTGTTCGCGAGAACATTGCTTTCGGAATGCAAGATGCCACAGACGAAGCGATTATTCAAGCAGCAAAGATTGCCAACGCCCACGATTTTATCAGTGAATTGGATGAAGGCTACAACACAAACATCGGCGAACGCGGGAACAAACTATCCGGGGGACAAAAGCAACGATTAAGTATTGCCCGTGCCATTCTGAAAAACCCATCAATTTTAATATTGGACGAAGCAACTTCTGCTTTGGATACAGAATCCGAACGTCTTGTGCAAGAAGCATTGGAGCATTTAATGCAAAACCGAACCAGCCTTGTGATAGCCCACCGATTAAGTACAATTCAAAAAGCCGACGAAATTTTGGTACTTTCCAAAGGAGAAATCATGGAGCGCGGTACGCATACAGAATTGATGCAGCGCGAAGGCATTTACGCGAAACTTTCTTCGCTGCAAGGAATCATCTCTTAAAACTGAAATAATCTTCCGGGTTTACGGGTTTTTGATCGTACCACAATTCAAAATGCAAATGCGGTCCATCAGAATTTTCACCCGTATTTCCAACGATTGCGATAGGATCCCCTAATTGTACCTTTGTCCCAGCCTTCTTTAAGCTCTTGCGTGCATGTTTGTAGATCGACATGAAGCCATTGCCGTGATCCAAAACGAGGATATACCCGTCTGCCCTTGTAAAGCCAGAATAAACCACGGTCCCCGACAAACAGGCTTTGATGGATTCGTTTTCATCGGTAACCACATCAATCCCAGGATGATTTTTTGCATCAAATCCATCACTAACTACGCCCAAAACAGGTGGTTTAAAATAAGGAATGGGCGAATCCGTTGTGGCATTTGTTCGCATGTCTTCGCGCACTTCCTTCGAAATTTTCTGCTCGGATTTAGACGGTTTCACATCCAAAATATCAAGATCCGTCGTCACCGCTTTTGCTAACGAGTCCAGATTGCTATTCGCAGGAACCTCCCCACTGAGAATTCGACTTTGCGCGATGATATACCGCTCTTGTTTTTCAACGTGACTGAGTAGTTTTTGAATCTGTTTGTACTGCGACTCCAATTGATTGCGTTCGATGGACGTGTCATTTCCAGGGGCACCACCGAAAAGCGCGATCAAATATGACATTCCAACACCAAGAGCAATCACAACAATCATCCCAAGGCTTATAACACGAATGCGCGTACTTGTAAAACTCCACACCTCTTCAAAAGAAGACGGATCAACTACCGAATACTTTAAACTTTTTTTCGATTTCTCTATGAGTGATTTCCAAAATCCCATACCGCAAATCTGACGAAATTCAACCTGCGTTCCAAATAAATTTAAGTTCGAAACGTTAACATTCTATAAATGAAACTGTAATTTGGCTCAGTATTTGCAACATTTCAATATAATATTGCAAACTGTTTCATAACTTTTACGTCTATACAATATATGAACCGAATTATTCTCCTTCTTCTCATAGTGCTTCCGCTGTTCTCTTTCGGGCAGTTGGTTACGAGTACTGCACAAGCACCAGGAGGATTGGTTCAAAACGTATTGCTTGGTTCAGGTGTTACCGTTTCAAACATTTCGTATAACGGAACCCCGACATCCATAGGCTCCTTCAACGGCACAAATACGAATCTTGGAATTGACGAAGGAATTGTAATTACAACTGGTACCGTTCTTAACCAAGGAAATGAAGGTCCACACGGCCCCAACGATGTTCCAGATGGTGGACAAGACAATCCGAGTCCAGGTTTCGCACCGCTTTCAGCTCTAATTGGCGGAACACAAACATTTGATGCCGCAGTCCTCGAATTTGATTTCGTTCCCTATTCTGACTCCGTGAAATTCAATTACGTTTTCGGATCGGAAGAATACGCAGAATACGTTGGATCGGAATTTAATGACGTATTTGCCTTCTTTATTATTGGTCCCAATTATCCTGTCCCAACAAACATTGCACTCTTACCCAACAATCAACCCGTTGCGATTAACAACGTGCACAACTCAGTAACGAACTCGTTTGGTACTTTTGGACCTGCCAATTCTCAATTTTATGTAGACAACGGTACGGGAAATTCAGCCCCACAAAATAGCAACCCCTCGTATATTCAATACGACGGATTCACCAAACTATTGACAGCGAAGGCAAAAGTGGAATGCGGTCAAACCTATCACCTTATAATTTGTATTGCCGATGCTGGCGATGGATTGTATGATTCTGGAATTTTCTTGGAAGCAAATAGTTTGTCTTCTGACACACCGATTGATATTTCCTATCAGTTGTCGCAAGAATTATTCGGAACCGATAATATTCTTGGAGAAGGATGTGTTAGCGCAACGATTACATTAGACCGCGATCCTTCACAAAGTGCTTCCGCTATGACCGTTCCTATCAATGTAAGTGGAACCGCAACAGAAGGAGTTGATTATACCAATATTCCGAACTCAGTAACCTTTCCTGCTGGCGTAAGCTCGATCAACTTTTCGTTGGATGCTTTCCAGGATGCTTTGGTAGAAGGTCAGGAATCGATCATTTTAGAATTCCCGTTAACGGATCCGTGTGGCAACGTAAATCCTGTGGTGATTCAACTCGCTATTCAAGACATTGAACCCGTAGCTGTTGCGATCGATGGAGGTATAATCTCCTGCCCTGGTGAAAGCGTCACATTAACAGCCGTTCCGTCAGGAGGTGCTGCACCTTATTCCTTCGATTGGAGTACAAATGACATCACACCATCCATCACAGTTACTCCTTCGGCAACAACAACATATACGGTCACCATTCAAGACGCCTGTTTGAACGATCAAGCGACAGCGAGTATTGAGGTTGTTGTACCCGTTCTTCCACCGTTGGTCTTGAGTCCGACACCTGACATAACGGAAATATGCCCCTACATTCCTGCAAATTTGACTGCTGGCGCAAGCGGAGGTTCTGGAAACTATACCTATGTATGGTCTTCACCTGGCAATCCAAACCTTGGAAACGGTCCTGGACTGGAGGTGATTCCAAGCACGACGACAACCTATACGGTCACAGTAACTGATAATTGTGGAAATACCACCAGTGGTCAGGTCGTTTATACCATTACATCTCCACCACTCACCTTGGAACTAACACCAGATGTGGAAATTTGCCCAGGAGACTCCGCTTTTATCGAGGTCTTTCCAACTGGAGGATATGGACAATATTACTATGATTGGACCCACAGTGGAGAGACGACTGCCGGTGTTTGGGTACACCCAACACAAAGCACGGAATACGAAGTCATTGTTTCGGATGAATGCCAAACGTTTACAGTGCGCGGAACAACGAACGTCATTGTGATTGCACCAACAGCAGATTTCACTACGACAAGTACTGTTTTCTTTAACAATTTACCGATCACCTTTGAAAATCAATCTCAGAACGCTTCCAGTTATTACTGGGAATTTGGTGATGGCAACACAGACACATTTATTCATCCAAGCAATACGTACGATGATCCTGGTTTGTATTACATCACTTTAGTAGCCATTGACGACAAAGGATGTACCGATACGATTGTGAAGCCAATCAATATCGAAGAGGAATGGTACATCTATATCCCAAATACCTTCACGCCAGATGGGGATCGGTTTAATAATGATTTCCGTGTTAGCACTGTCGGTATTGACCGCCTAGAAATTGACATTTACAATCGATGGGGCGAAGTGGTGTTTACCTCTAATGAACTCGAATTTATTTGGGACGGCACCTATTTAGGACTGTATGTTCCAGATGGCACCTACACCTATTCCGTTCAATTTGTCACCAATTCTGGGCGCGATCGACAATTGAAAGGACACGTCAACGTTCTGAAATAACGCCTGTTTTGAGATAAATTCTTTGACGATTGGTTCGCCAGGTAATTTCGAAAACATTGTAGTTGCGCGTAATGATGCATTCCACGGAATCCTTCCCCGAAAAAGTTAACGGAGCCTTTGAATGAAAAGCGTGTGGAAGAACTTTAAGCGGATCCTCGTGAAACAGCAATTGAAAATCATTGGATTGACCGCTTGTATGGAGAACTCCATTCAACATCCACAAGGTTTTCCCATTGGCAAAATGAACAGAATCAATGGTTACTGGCTCCAAATCCATCGAAGCAGAGGAAAGGTGAAAGCCTTTAATTGCGCAAGTCGCCGTTTCTCCATCAGCAACGCAGCCATTCAGGATTAAACTTCCAAGAAAAAAAACGAAACTAAAGCGATTTCGTGCGACCTCCATCAACGGGAACATTGATACCATTAATGTATGACGCGCGATCAGACGCTAGAAAAGCAATGGCTTCCGCTATTTCATTCGGTTCCGCGATACGTTGCATAGGGCTTTCTTTGGCCATGTTGTCAAAAACGGCATCTACAGAAGCACTTGTTTTCTCTGCTTTCGTTGCGGCGATACTTTGCAATCTACCCGTATTCGTTGCCCCTGGAAGCACATTGTTCACAGTGATGTTGTACTGTCCTAACTCATTGGCAAGCGTTTTACTCCAATTCGCAACAGCTCCACGGATCGTATTCGAAACACCCAATCCATTCAAAGGTTGTTTTACAGAGGTTGAAATCACATTAATAATGCGTCCACCACCTTTATTTACCATTCCAGGGTAGAGTGCCTGAACAAGAATATGATTGCAAATCAAGTGTTGATTGAAAGCATCAATAAATTCTGAAGTCGCGGCATCTTTGATCGGGCCGCCTTTTGGACCACCGGTATTATTTACCAAAATATCTGGAACATTTCCGTCGGCAACATATCCATCCAACACAGATTTCAAACCTTCTGGATTGGAAAAATCGGCAACTAAATAATCGTGGGATTGATTGTCTGAAGTGGTCAATTGACCAATCGCTTCAATGAGTTTTTCTTCATTTCTTGCAACAAGTGTCAAATTGGCTCCTCGAGATGCCATCAATTTTGCTGTTTCCAGACCGATTCCCTGTGTGCTTCCACAAATTAACGCATGTTTTCCGCTTAGTTCCATGTTCTACATTTTTGAACAAAATTAAGTGATTAAATCAAATGACCTCGAGTATATGTTTTTTTCCGCGTCAAGCCACGAAAACGAAAGATTACGTCTAGATTAAGAAAATGGTTGTGCTAATTAATATATAATTTTCATTATTGTGTTATTTATTTAACACGTCATCAATAAAAAACAAGGATGAATACCGTAAAAAACAATCAAATCATTGATTTAATCGACCGATTGTCGTATTTGAAAGCTAGAACGGACTGATTATTCATTTTAAGCGCTGCAATTCAACAAAAAAGCACATAAACATCGGGCGAAGCGCACGAAAAACAATTTTGAACAATACGTTTAAATAAACTACCTTTGTCCTGTTTTAATTTAATACTTAACAAAATTCTCTTTTATGAAACATTTTACTTTTATGAAGCGTTGGGCGCTACTGACAAGTGTGATGTTCATTGGTATATTTTCTGCCAATGCACAATGTACTTGGACGTTAGATGGCTTTGACAGCTTCGGTGATGGTTGGAATGGTGGATCTTTGGCGGTGACCTTAGATGGTACCCCTGTACCTGGATCACCTTTCTCGGCTGCTGGAACAGGAACGTCTTGGTCCTTTACTGTTGGTGTAGGTCAAACAATTGATTTGACTTGGGCTTCAGGATCTTTTGACGGCGAGGTTTCTTTTAACCTTCTTGACGATACAGGAGCTACTGTATTTTCTCAAGGTGCAAACCCTCCTGTAGGTCTTGTTTATTCAGGTTTGGTTACTTGTACACCATGTGCAACCATAGCTTCAAACTTGGATGCTGGCTTGTATACAGCAACAACTGCTGAGTTGACTTGGGATGGCGTTTATGGAACGACTAACTACACTGTTGAGTGGGGTCTTTCACCATTTACACCAGGAACAGGAGCAGAACTTGGTTCAGTTGTAACTCCATCAACTAATGCTACAGCAACTGGTTTGATGGCAAACACATCGTATGAATATTACGTATCATCTGACTGTGGTACAGGATGGGCTGGACCATTTGTGTTCGCATTGCCATGTATCTTAACTACACCAGCTGTATTGCCTTTCCTTGACGACTTCGAATCGTCTACTGCGGCAACAGCAATCGGTGACGCTGAATTACACTGTTCTCCTGAATACAAATGGGAGTTTACCACAGATGATCAAGCAACTGGACGTAATCGTTTTGGTTCTAATGCAATCACAGCACTATCTGGAGTTGGAGCATTCACTTTGGATAAAAGTGTAAGTGGTTCATTGACATTCAACGAAATGATTTTAACAATTGACTTGAGCAACTACGCAGTAGGTTCAAACTTGGCAATTGCTTTCGATTACATGCACCACGGTGACGAGACTCACGCTAACGACCGTGTTTGGGTTCGTGGTTCTGAAGTAGATCCATGGATTGAAGTTTATAACTGGATTGGAAATGCTTCTGGTGTTGGAGTATGGAACAACGTTCCTATGTTGGACATCGCCATTCCTTTATCTAATGCTGGACAGTCACCATCTTCTACGTTCCAAATCCGTTTTGGTCAACAAGATGACTTCCCTGCAGCATCTACGACATCGTCTGATGGTGTTACATTTGACAACGTTCAAATCTTCAACATCACATGTCCACAACCAGTAGCATTTTCATTAACTGGTGCGGATACTACTACAGCTTCATTGACTTGGACAGAAGCAGGTGGTGCAACAGAATGGCAATTTGAGTACGGACCAGCAGGATTCACTCCTGGAACTGGAACATTCGTTACTTCTATGCAAAACCCAGACACATTGACAGGATTGACTCCATATAGCTTCTACGAAGTATATGTTCAAGCTGTTTGTGGTCCTGGTGACTCTTCATTCTGGACAGGTCCTATCACGTTCAATACTTTTGATCAAGGATTGTACATGGTTGCGAATACAGAATGTCCAACTTCTGGATTTATCGATATCGCACCTACAGGTGTTTTGAATACTCTTGGAGATGACGGTGAGGTAACTGTTACTCTTCCTTTCTCTTTGTTGTACCAAGGACTTCAAATTAACGATGTAACTATCGGTTCTAACGGTGCTATTGCATTGGCTGGTGGTCAACAAGTTGGATTCAGCAACGGATCAATGACAACTGCGGCTAATGGACTTTACCCATTCTGGGATGATTTAGGTCCAGAGGAAGCTGGTGAAGGTGTATTCTACCAAACTATTGGTACTGCTCCAAACCAACAATTCATTGTACAATGGAACAAAGATCACTTGAGCGGTAACGGAGATACATATATCTTCCAATTGATCATTGATCAAGCAACAAATGAAATCTTCTACGTCTATGACGTTGTTGAGGTAAACAGTACACCGTATGACTTCGGAGGAAGTGCAACAATTGGTGTAGCTGGTCCTAACCAAGACATTCAGCTTTCATTGAACAACACACAGTATTTGACTGATAATACTTGTGCACACTTCTACTACACAGATTGTCCAAATCCAACAAACTACGCTGTAACTTACACTACAACAAGTGAGGGAGCAATTACTTGGAATGCAGGATTGGCTAACGAAACAAACTGGACTGTTGTTTACGGACTCCAAGGTTTCGATCCACTTTTGACAGGAACAACTGTACAAACGACAGGAACGGCATTGATCATTCCAGGTTTGGATGACGCAACTTGTTATGACGTGTATATCTACGCTGACTGTAATCCAACACTTCAATCAGAAGGATTTATGGGTACATTCTGTACACTTCCAAACTGTGCTGATGTAACAGGATTGGCTGGTACAACTGCAGTAGACTCTATCTTTACTTCTTGGAACTTCACGCCAAACGCTGGATTCCCTATCACTGAATTCGCTATGGAATACGGTTTGACAGGATTCAACAACGGAAGTGGAACGTATGTTTGGGGTATCGATACAGTAACTTATGTTGATACTGCATTCGATGCGTCATTGATCGGTGGTGCTCTTTACGATGTGTACTTGCAGTCTATCTGTGGTACGGATTCATCTTACTGGGTTGGACCAATCACAGTTACAATGCCATTGACAAATGACTCTACTTGTTTGGCAGAGGAATTGGCTGTAGACGGAACGGTTTACACATTCAACGGTGCTGGTGCTACAGTTGGAACTGGAGAAACAACACTTGCTCCTGGAGCTGGTACATGTACTGGTAACATGACATGGTGTAACTCTTCAATGACAGCTACTACTTGGTTTACGTTCACGGCTCCTGCTTCAGGAAACGTTCGTATCGATGGTGAGGCTGTTGGATTCGATGGACAGCTTGCTGTTTACGAAACAACTGACTGTAACGATTACGCACAGTACACACTTTTAGGAGCAAATGATGATTCACCTCTAGGTGGTTCAGCACCATATTTGAACCTTTGTGGATTGACACCAGGTAATACTTACTATGTGGTTCATGATCCATTCAGCACAGTTTCAACAGGAATTTACTCTTTGCGTTTGCAAGATATCGTAGTTGAAGCAGGTACTGATAACGGTTTGTTGAACATCTGTTTGGGTGACACAGTTGATTTGTCAACACAATTGACAGGAGCTGACGCTGGTGGTACTTGGTCTGAGACTATTCCAACAGCAGGATTTAACGATCCAATCTGGTCTTCTGCAGGTCTTGCATCTCAAGTGTTCACATTCGAATACATGGTTGTTGATGGTTGTGCTGTTGATTCAGTAGGTACTTCAGTTGAAGTATATGCTCCATCATCTGCAGGTAACGACGGAACTGTAACAGTTTGTTTGAACGAACCAGTTGACTTGTTGTCAGGTTTGTCAGGAAACGTTGACTTGGGTGGTACTTGGTACGATCCAGCAAACAACTCTTTGCCAAACTCAGCAGTTGATGGTGGTGTTGTTCCTGGTCAATTCAACTATGACTATATCACAGGTAACGGTGTTTGTCCAGACGACACAGCAAACGTGATTATGATTGTTGATCCTACATGTGATTACTTGAACCTTCAAGAGATCGCATTCGAAGGAATGGATATCTATCCAAACCCAACAACAAATGTATTCTACATCTCTAACGCAGGATCTTCTGAGGTATTCAACTACGAGTTGACAGACCTTAATGGTAAGATCATCACTTCGAAAGAAGCTGCAATCAACGGAGTAGAAACAACTGAAGTTAACGTTGAAAATCTTGAAACAGGTGTTTACTTGATTCACATCTTCAATGATAACGCGGACAAAACGTTCCGAGTTGTGAAACAATAAGAAAGCATCGCTTTCATCGGGGAACTTAGGTTGCCCGAAACAATAAAACTAGAGCCTCTCGATATCGAGGGGCTCTTTTTGTTGGTAGATAGTTGGAAGGTCAGGTGCGTGAAAAGTTGCCGTTTCACACTTTGATAATTCGAAATATCGAAATGTCAAATCCCAATTCCGCCCACAAGAATCAAAGTAATTCTACCATTCCACTTAGCTAAACCACTCCTACAGTACTGCTACCGCTGCTTGTCGCACACTGCACTTTCATCACAAGGCACTACCAATTCAAGACATAATCCCTCGATTTCTTAGCAGAATTGCTACTTTTATGTATCAAATCTAAGAGTATGTTAGCACCCTTCAATCTTCAAAACTGGATAAACGAAAACCGTGAATTGTTAAAACCACCTGTAAGTAATAAGAACTTATACGTTGAGGCGGGAGACTTTATAGTGATGATTGTTGGTGGACCCAACGCACGAAAAGACTATCATTTTAATGAAAGCGAGGAGTTATTTTACCAATTAGAAGGAGATATCACCGTTCGCATCCAAGAAGATGGTAAAGCCAAAGATATTATCATTCGAGAAGGTGACATGTTCCTTCTGCCTTCCAATATCCCCCACTCACCAATACGCGGCGCTAATACCGTTGGACTCGTTATTGAACGTGTGCGCAAGGGAACGGATTTGACCGATGGACTCATGTGGTTTTGTGACGAATGCAATCACAAACTGCACGAATACCGTTTCCCTTTGGAAAATATCGAACGTGATTTCTTATCTCGCTTCCGCGAATTCTATGCTTCTGAGGATTTACGTACATGTGATGCCTGTGGGTATATAATGGAAACAGATCCACGGTTTGTTTAACCTACTCAAGTAACGATTTTCCGATTCACAAAATAGCACGCCCTTCTTTGGCGCATCGAACGAATGCATTTTCATGAAGGTGTCCTTGCTATTTTTCTTGATGATTCGTATTTCAGTATTCGATCGGCATCTAAGCCTGTTCTACTAATACGCTTCTGCCTTCCTACCGCAGCAAATTAACGTGACCTGTCAGAGTATGCTCCTCGTCTTCGAGATCTGTAAACGTTGCTTTCCAAATATAAGTTCCGTCCTGACATTCAACCCCATCGTACGTTCCGTCCCAGTTGTCGTTTAAATCTTCCAACGTATAAATCAATTCTCCCCATCGATTAAAAATCAGCATCTCAAAGGTTTTCACATTGCCTCCATACGCTTGGAAAACTGGATTTCGATCGTCATCTCCCCCAGGAGTAAACGTGTTGGGAACGTAAATAATCGGATCATAAAAAATCGATACCGTATCCATTGCGTAACAACCATTTTCATCCGTATATTCTACGTAGTACGTGTAATTCTGATTCGGCGTAGCAACGGGATTACTGCAATTCACACACGACAAATACTCTGTGGGATACCAATTATAAGGACCTGTGGTCGAGCTCCACGCAGACAATTGCACAGCATCACCATAGAATGCATACACGTTCGGATTGGTCTGAATAAATGGTATTGGATAGAGATCGACAAACACCGAATCGAAATTCACACAACCATTAATATCTGTACCCGAAACGATATACATGGTCGGAACCGTTGGAGTTGCATAAGTCAAGGAAGTATACGGATTGCTCAACCCATCAGCGGGCGACCAAATATAGCTTACACCACCTTCTGCCCAAATAGGCGCTGTCTGCCCAGGACAAACAATCGTGTCATTTCCAGCATGAATCGAAGCTTCCACTACATTCACATAGACACTATCCAAAACGGATTCGCATGCATTACTGAAAATGCAATAGTAATACATTGATTGTGATGGTGAGATGGTTACGGTGTTCGTATCAGTTGCGGAAATATTGACATTTGGGTACCAACTATAGGTAACTCCTCCAGAAACCGTGATGGTAATCGAGGCATTTTCACAAACGGAGACCTCATCAGGGATTACAGGTACAGGAGATGTAAAAACCACATCTATAAAAACAGATTCATTCCTCACACAACCATTCGTCGAGGTGATTTCACAGTTGTATTGAATGTCGTTGCCTGGTGTTGAGATTGGAGTGGCGCTATTAGGATCGTCCAAATACGTTGGTGGTGACCACAGATAGGTTCCCCCGCCACTTGCCACCAGAGGAACACTTTCCCCAATGCAAATGGTCGTATCATTTGAAATAGCACTGGTCGGTGCAAAGACTTCTACGGTAATGTACGCGGTATCAATACCACAACTATCGGTTATTATCACCATGAAGTCTTGATCTTGCGTTAACGTGACCATCGGAGTTGCACTTGTTGGGTCGTCCAAATATTGCGGGGGCGACCACAAATAATCAGCGCCTCCGTAGGCTTCAAGCTGAGTAGGTACATTCGGGCAGATAGGTCCTGGCAATGGTACAATCCCTCCGCCAAAATCGCCAATATGCACCACAAAATCTACCGTGTCCGGTGAGTAACATTGATTGCTATCAGAAACAATTAGCGTCACGGTGTAGGTACCCGCTGAAGCATATACATGTGAAGGGTTGACTGCTGTGGAGGTGTTGTTGTCGCCAAAATCCCATTGAAAACTGTTCCCGTTCGCACTGTTATTTGAAAAGTTAACAGGATTCGGAATACAAACCACGTTATTCGGGGTACTAATAACAGCTTCAATGGTGTTCAACTCAAATTTAAATGCTGCAAGATTGCACCGTCCTCCACTATTTGCTGCATTGATTTGTGACCAAGCACCAGGAGTCGTTGTAAAACCATTTGAATTTCCCTGGCAACCACCGCAAACAGCGTGATAAATACGTCCTGACTTGTCGAAACGACTCGTTCCACCGTCCACATGCTCATCACTAACATTTGGCGTTCCACCGAAAAAGGTTCCGTATTTTAAGGATGCCGCATTCTGCCCCAGCACACCAATGTAAAAATTACTTCCGTTTGTCGTCAATTGATACGCATCTGGCGTTACTGGAAAACCAAATGTCGTCGATTGATTGGCGGGACTACCGGCATTGATATCTCCTCCCCAACCAGAAAAATAAATGTCATAGCAATCCGATACAAGGAATGCCGTTGGTGACAACTCCACATGTCCCGTGCTAGCACCTACCATGGTTCGCCATTCTTCGGCGGTTAAATTGTGATTGAATTTGTGAATGAATTGCCCGGAATTTCCGTTTCCGTAAAGTCCTCCAGTTACTCCTAAATCCGACTCCGTTTGACCCAAAACGTACACTTTATCGTCAATATCCAATTGCACAAAATAACACTGATCGTATTCTCCAATGCCGACATACGTCCCCGAAATGACATTTCCCGTATTGCCGTTGAAGCGCGCAACGTAACCATCAGCCACTCCTCCAAAGCTCAGATCCAATCCAACATTGAACGGCATGGAGGTTGAAGTTGTTCCTCCTGCAACATACACATCCCCGTTGGCTGCTACTTCGATTGAATTCCCTGTTTCTACACCTGTTCCTCCAAAATAACTCGACCAAATCATCGTACTTAGATTCGCGTTCATTTTGAATAGTACGGCATCCTGTGAACCCGAAAGGGAATTCTGTGTCCCAAGAAGTACGGGAAAATTGCTTGATTTCGTTGTGGAACTCACCAATACATTTTCAAAGGCATCCAAAATAATTTCACCACGTAATTGATCCCCGTAATTGTAGCGCAACTGAGAAATATTCAAACCGTCCGTATCACTTCCACCCACATACGTCGAAGCGAGCAAGGTTGTCCCATCTGCACTTAGTCGCGCAACATATAGATCGGAACCACCTTCAAAATTAATGGAGTTGGTACTCGTTGGATTTACCACTGGACCGCCATTGTAAGACGCGTCATACGGTGTACCTGCCAACGGAAAATTGCCCGAACTTGTCACTCCCATGATAAACAATTCATTCGCACTATTTGCGACTATACTATTTGGAGTTTCGGTCCCCAATCCTCCCAAATACGTCGAATAAATCAA
Organism: Crocinitomicaceae bacterium; assembly: GCA_050289845.1. Taxonomy (GTDB): domain Bacteria; phylum Bacteroidota; class Bacteroidia; order Flavobacteriales_D; family Crocinitomicaceae; genus UBA4466. The sequence goes on from JBNKGN010000008.1 coordinate 16,062, forward strand.
ATTTGAGCCATCTGAAGTGAATTTGGTAATTCCAACATCGGTCAACCCAGAACCTACTCCTGAATTGTTCCCTGTTTGATACGCACCCGCCGTAATTGGATATCCCAGTCCAAAAATAATCCCTCCAGCAAACAAATTGCCTTGGGAATCTGGGGTGGCAGTCATCCCCCAGTTGTCCGCTGTCGCACCTGTATATGTTGAAAAAGTGAGACTTGGATCAATCACTAAGGTTTCATTGGAATTATACCCATTCGGGAACACAAATGATACGGTGTCGCCTTTGAGTTGAAACTGCACGTTTACCCGTTTGCCGCTTTCTTCTAGCCAGGCCACAGGAGCTGATTCAATAATTTCACCAAATTGATTGCGAATGTGCAAGCTTCCATCTTCCGATAGCGTGAGACCATCTTGCCCGAGGTACGCAATTTGAATCCTGTTGGCATCAGCCCCTGGCGCTAAGACAAAAGAATATTTGAAATTTTCCGAACGCCCATCCAAAGCCAAATCGATTCCCTGATAATAGGATTTCAAGGTTACCTGAGCATAACTGTGCAATTTGCTTTTCCATTTCGATGGATCATTGCCAAGGATATAGTTTCGGTAAAAATTCGATTTCGCCGTTTCTACAACTACTCCCGACCAGCTGGAATTTAAGAAATTCGCCTGAATCGCCTGAAAGTTCGTGACCGAATCATGTGGATCGTGATCCTCACCGTGCGTGTGCAATTTTGCGTCTGTGAGATGATAGGTAAATTTGTCCTTCTCAATCAACATTTCACCGAGGTCTAATTCGACCTTGTATTCAATCCGATCGTCCCATTGGCCTTCATTTGGATGCATCCAAATTTCCTGACCAAAAACGATGGTCGAAGCGAAAATGAATGATATAGTGAAAACGTATGACTTCATAAAACAAAAAGATTTGACACAAATTCCCATTCAAACGAATCGGATTCTGTACAAATCTCCTCTAATATAACGGATTAAACACACAATTGGTTGCTTGAATTTTGAGAATCTTACAATCCCAAAGAATTTGGTGTATCAGTCGATTTATTATCCCTACTTTTGTATCGAATTTTAGCATTCGCGAAATGAGTGATCCGATCAAACACGAGTGCGGTATCGCACTTCTTCGATTAAAGCAACCTCTTCAGTACTATGTGGACAAATACGGGACGGCCTTTTATGGGCTTAACAAACTGCATTTGCTCATGGAAAAACAGCACAACCGTGGTCAGGATGGTGCAGGAGTTGCCAACATTAAATTCGATATGTCGCCTGGTGAGCGCTACATTTCGCGTTACCGTTCTATCGATAGCAAACCGATTCAAGATATTTTCGACTATATCAACAAGAAATTTGAGAAAATTGGTGATGCCAATCCCGAACTTCTGAACGACGTTGATTATTTGAAACGCCACGCTGGTTTTACTGGTGAGTTGTTCCTTGGACATTTGCGCTACGGTACTTTCGGACGAAATTCAATTGAAAGTTGCCATCCGTTCTTGCGTCAAAACAACTGGATCACGAGAAATTTGGTTGTTGCCGGAAACTTTAACCTAACGAATGTTGACGAATTATTTGACGTGTTGTTGCACGTTGGACAGCATCCGAAAGAAAAATCGGACACGGTAACGGTACTCGAAAAAATCGGGCATTTCCTCGACAACGAAAATGATAGTATGTACGAAACCTTGAAACCTCAAGGTTATTCAAATGCAGAAATTTATAGTAAAATCGCTGAAAGCCTTGATGTAGAACGCATTTTAAAACGCGCTTCAGAAGATTGGGACGGTGGTTACGCGATGGCTGGGCTATTTGGACATGGAGACGCATTCGTATTGCGTGATCCAGCAGGAATTCGCCCCGCATTTTGGTACGAAGACAACGAGGTATGTGTTGTTGCTTCGGAACGCCCTGTAATTCAAACAGCTTTCAACTTGAAATACGAAGACATTCAAGAATTGAAACCAGGGCACGCACTGATCATGAAGAAAAACGGGAAGATTTCCGAAACATTGATCAACGAGCCAATGACGCCTGCCAAATGTTCTTTTGAACGAATTTACTTCTCAAGAGGAAGCGACAAGGATATTTACACAGAACGCAAGCAACTCGGTAAGAACATTGTCCCTCAAGTAATTGAAGCGATCGACAATGACATGGACAACTCTGTCTTCTCCTTTATTCCAAATACTGCAGAAGTTTCTTTCTATGGACTGATCAAAGGACTGGAGGATCATCTAAACGAAGAAAAAATTGCAGCGATTAGTGCTCTTGGAAGTGATGCAACGCAAGAAGAAATTCGAAAAATCCTCTTGAAACGCGCGCGAATCGAGAAAATTGCCATTAAAGACGCCAAACTCCGAACTTTTATCACACAAGACGATTCCCGAGATGACCTCGTGGCACACGTTTACGATATTACCTATGGTAGTGTGGTTCGTGGAAAAGATAATCTGGTAGTTATCGACGATAGTATTGTCCGTGGAACGACGTTGAAACAATCGATTTTACGTATTCTTGACCGCCTTGATCCGAAAAAGATCGTTGTCGTTTCTTCCGCACCGCAAATTCGCTATCCCGATTGTTATGGAATTGACATGGCAAAAATGGGCGATTTCATTGCTTTTGAAGCAGCGATTTCACTCCTCCATGATCGCAATATGATTTATGTGATTGATTCGGTATACCGTAAATGCAAAGACCAGGAAAGCCTTCCAAAAGAACAAATCAAGAACTACGTTCAGGAAATCTATGCTCCTTTTAGCGATGCCGAAATCTCAGAGAAAATCAGCGAATTACTAACACCTCCTTCTATCAAAGCGAAAGTCGAAATCATTTATCAAACGGTTGAAAACTTACACGCTGCGTGTCCGGGGAATACGGGAGATTGGTACTTTACAGGAAATTATCCTACGCCAGGAGGAAACAAGGTTGTGAACAAAGCCTTTATCAACTGGAAAGAAGGGAAAAACGAACGCGCTTATTAAACACCCCATTATGAATCGTCGAACCGCTGTCATATTTTACATTCTGAGTATTTATGTCATGGTTCAGTTCATTTGGTGGGGATTTCACCTTGTTGATCTCAATAAGCAAATCTATGCGGAATCCGCTGTGACGAGCAAGCGTATCGCAATGATCGTTGGTGAAGGTGCCGTTTTCTTGCTCCTATTAATCGTAGGAATTTGGCAAATCCATCGTTCGGTACGCAAGGACCTTGAGCTTTCGAAAAGACAGAAAAACTTTTTGTTGTCCGTTACCCACGAATTAAAAACACCACTCGCGGCGAACAAACTCTACATTCAAACCGTGAATAAACGGGATTTGTCCAAAGAACAATCGCAAGAATTGCTGGAAAAAGCCATCGAAGAAAACACGCGTTTGGAACGGATGATTGACAACATTCTGAATGCATCTCGATTGGAAAACAATGCACTTCAACCAATGCAGGAAACCTTTGATTTGTCGCTTTTATTCCAGCAAATCCAACAGCGATTTAGTTCGATAACACGTGATGCGAAGATTTCCGTTGCTATCGAAGAAGGACTGATGTTGCACGCGGATCGTACCATGGTAGAAACCATCGTGAACAATCTGATCGACAATGCCTTGAAATATGCTGGACGCGACATTGCTATCACTATGTATGCCCAAAAGAAAGAAACCCATTGCGTTTTCGGCGTAAAAGATCTAGGGCCAGGCATACCGAAAGACCAAAAAGAACGCATTTTTCAAAAATTTTACCGCGCTCAAAATGAGGAGACACGTTCTCAAAAAGGAACGGGATTGGGGCTTTTCATCGTCGCACAGCTGACACACATTCAGCACGGCACGATCCAATGCCTCGACAATTCTCCTCAAGGCGCCAATTTTCAAATAACCTTGTGATATGTCAAAGAAAATCGGATTGATCATTTTAGATGGCTGGGGTATTGGGGACCACTCGCCTTCAGACGCTATTTTTAATGCAGAAACGCCATTCATGGATCATTTACTGTCCACATATCCAAATGCAACACTGCTCACGAGTGGCGAAAATGTGGGACTTCCTGACGGTCAAATGGGCAATTCAGAAGTTGGACATTTAAACATCGGTGCGGGTAGAATAGTGTATCAGGAATTGACGCGTATCAACAAATCCATACGCGAAGGCGCATTTTTCAAGAATCCAGTGCTCATTGATGCTTTTCAGCAAGCAAGCAAAAAAAACAAAGCCATCCACTTTATCGGATTGGTATCGAAAGGCGGTGTCCACAGTTCACAGGAACATCTCTATGCACTTTGTGAGATGGCGGAAACTTACGGTATCGAAAAATCCTTCGTTCATGCGTTTACAGATGGGCGCGATTGTGACCCCAAAAGTGGTTTGGCATTTATTCGTGAATTAGAATCAAAAATCGCAGGAACATCCACAAAAATCGCTTCGGTGATCGGACGTTATTTTGCCATGGATCGCGACAACCGATGGGAACGCGTAAAAAAAGCCTACGATCTTATGGTTCACGGAACGGGGAATGCTTTTCAAACGGCTTCGGAAGCTATAGAAGCATCCTACAACGCCGGGGTTACCGATGAATTTATTGAACCTGCCTGCATCACTTCGGAAGGGAAAATTCAAGAAGGAGACGTGGTAATTTGTTTTAACTTTCGAACAGATCGACCGAGAGAAATTTCGATGGCACTTACCCAAAAGGCCTTTGATGAATACGGAATGTCGCCTCTTGATATTTCCTACTATACCATGACCAATTACGACAAAACGTTTAAAAATGTGCACGTAATTTTTGAGAAGGAAAACTTGACAAAAACCCTGGGCGAAGTCGTTGCCGACAATCATTTGACACAAGTACGGATCGCTGAAACAGAGAAATATCCTCACGTAACCTTCTTCTTTAGCGGCGGTCGCGAAATTCCATTTGATGGAGAAACCCGCCTATTGATCAACTCTCCAAAGGTCGCTACATATGATTTGCAACCTGAAATGAGTGCTTTTGAAGTACGAGATGCAATCACCGCAGAAATGAATACCAACCAACCTAATTTCATTTGTTTAAACTTCGCCAATCCAGATATGGTAGGACATACAGGTGTTTATGCTGCGATTCAAAAAGCCGTAGAAACCGTCGATGGATGTTTGAAACAGGTTGTGGAAACGGGGCAACAGTTGGGCTATGAATTTATCATTATTGCTGACCATGGAAACGCCGATTATGCTATCAATCCCGATGGTACTCCTAACACGGCGCATTCATTGAATCCCGTTCCTGTGGTGTATGTTACTGACGCCAAAGAAGTCGAACTCAAAGATGGAATTTTGGCAGATGTCGCTCCTAGTATTCTCCAGATATTAGGAATTCAACAACCATCAGAAATGACGGGAGCATCCATTATTGGTAAGTGAGCAGCCCACTAGAGTTCATGCTCCATTCGAAAAGGATACTTAATTGTCCATGCTCAATTTAAAAAAGGCAGCCGCGCTTTCGCAACCGTTCGTCTTTTTCAAAAATGCTAATAGTTTGATCTGAATTTCCTCGTCTGATTCAGTGGAATATACGTTCTTGTATTTTTGTTCTACTGACTTCAAACAAGCACTGAGTTCAGGCATCATGCTTTCGTTCATTTTAGTAGCATCTTCCACTGCCTGAAATGGGAATTCTTTTGCATATGCCGCCATTTTTTCCTGCAATTTCACTTTATCTCCGTCAGACGAAACAATCACATCGATCATTTCTGGGGACAAGTTTTTTGTCGCTTTGTTCACACAATCGCAGGCGTCTTTTGCCATCTCCTGATACTCGGCATCACCCGCAATATTGCACGAAAACAAGACAAACAAAGCCACTGGCAGCATCCATAACTTCTTCATGGTCGTTTCAATTTTTAGGAAAAAAGGAAATTAATATAGTTAAAAAGGAGGATATAAATGAATTCGGCAAAGACTCACTTTTTATTTGGCAGCCTTCGTCAAAATCGCAGTGGTCGAAAAGCCCTGAACGAGATCCACAACTTTCACCTCACCACCATGCGCACGCACTTCTTGCGAACCCACAATGTATTTTGCGGATCTTGGATCTGTTTCAGCAGGATCGTAATCGGCGCCTTTTACCAGGACATCAGGTTGCAATGCGGTAATGAGATCTATGGGCGTATCCGCATCAAAGAAAACAACAGCATCGACAAACTCGAGGGATGCCATCACTAACGCACGCGCATCTTCCGGGTTGATTGGGCGCTCCTCTCCTTTTCCCTGACGTTTTACAGAAGCATCGGTATTTAAACCAACCACCAAACGACTACCAAAAGCTGCCGCCTCCGCCAAATAAGTCACGTGACCTTTGTGTAAAATATCGAAGCATCCATTGGTAAAAACAATTGTTTCTCCTTTCGAACGCCAATTCGCCATTCTTTTTTGAAGTTCGGTTACCTCTGTGATCTTGTGAACGAGTGCGTCGAAGTGTTTTCCCATTTTATTCGTTGCTTTCTGGCTTCTTTTTTAATTGAAGAATGAATAAAGATAACAAACCAAGAAAGAGGATCAAAATAGTTTGAACTACCCAAACGAAAATACCGAAACCTGCGAATTTAATATTGTACAAGGCCAAGACTCCAGTCACCCAAATAGGATACACTCCGATACCACCAGGAAGCAACGCGATTGCCGCAGCACCAACGACAAATGC
>JBNKGN010000009.1:0-22545 GCA_050289845.1 Crocinitomicaceae bacterium
TTCATAAATATACAAGGTCTCAAGGGTGTTTTCGCGCGTTTCAGCAATCAAAAACTCAAATTTCAATCCCGTCACTGGATAATGCGGTAATTCGTGCACGCATTTCATCGGAAGATTCATCTTCTCGATATAGTTTTTGCCCGTTGCATCCGTGTAGACCCAGTCGCCTTTTTTTAACCCCTTGAACAAGGTCGGAACGGTCGGAACGATGCTACCATAATAAAAGTCCAGTGAGTGATTGTGAGAAGCGTAGTAATAAAATTCTCCCTTGCCTTTGCCGTTTTCCACTGCCAGTTTCGCTGCCTTCCCTGGCGATTGATACCCGCCAATCAAATTCGGATAAAAATGCGACGCCAGGAGGAGATTGAACCCAATCGCGGTCACAATCGTACTAAAGAAAATGCGCGAAGAAACCTCTTTGCCTTTGAAAAAGATCCACCAGGAAGCAATGCACAAAAGCACCAACACCAAGGGCAACCAAATGTTTTGTACAGGGAACACCCAAATCAGTCCAAAAGCGCAGACCAACCAGAAAAGCACATTAAAAAACGCCTGGACATACAACATCCACGTTCGTTTCATCTGCAATAAATAATTGGCGGCAATAATTGCAGCAAATGGGAACGTCACAAAAATATAATGCGGCAATTTGTATTTCGAGAAGGACAATGCCAGAAAAGTGAGAATGAATCCACCAAGCGTAATAAACTCTTTCTGCGTAGATGCGCCTCCTTTAATGTAGGTACGAACGATAGCTACCAACCCCAGAATGAAATAAAGTACCCAGGGCTGCATGTCCCACAAAATCGAATGGAAGAAAAAGAAATAACCCGCGCCATTGTCCCACTGACTTTCCCCAGTGATCCGCCCAAAACTTTGTGTCCAATAGAAAAATTTCACCCCAGAAGGACTGTCAATCCCATAAGCCGTTTTTTCAGGGTGTAAGTCGAATTGATGGTACAAACCGTAGGTCATCGGACCGAGTAAAATCGCTACCCAAAGCAGCCCAATGATCCAGCGCCAATTAAAAATCATCTTCCATTCTTTCCGAAGGAGGAAATCTGTACCTAATGCGAACGCAATCGTCACAATACCAATTGGACCTTTCGCCATCATCGCCAACGCAACTCCAGTAAAACCAAGCAGAAAATTCCACCAAGTCGCACGCTTGACAAATAACGATAATTGCCATATCGAGAAAATCACAAATACGAGTAGGTTGGTGTCTGTGCGTAAATCGTTCGTTATAAGAAATAAAGCCTGCGTTGAGGCCAACATTAATGCGGCATACGTGGCTACTTTTTTTGAATAGTACATCCGTGCAAACTGAAAGGTGCTGTAAAGACCTAAAATTGCGAGAAGTACAGAAGGCAATTTGTACGCAAAATTACTGTAGCCAAACAGCGACATACTTGTGGCACTCAGCCAAAATAGCAACGGCGGCTTGTCCAAATAGTCTTCTCCCAAATGATACACTTCCAAATAACTGCCATTTTGCGACATTTCCATGGAAATAGAAGCATATTGAGAAGCATCCACATCCATCACATCGATGAACAAATTGAAAGCGTATACCACCAAAATTCCAGCGATAACCAACGCGTATTTGTAACGCTCAATGAATGAGTAAAATGGAGTCTGCAGTGTCATTTTTCACGAAAATTCTGTTGTGAAATTATGAAATTCGGAGCAAGTTCAGGCACAAACGATCAATTCCCGTAAAAGAATGCGTCAATCGCCCTTTTCTAAACGTATTCAATTCATTACTTTTGCGTCCATTAAAATAGGAACATGTACAGAACTCATACTTGCGGCGAATTGCGCGCAGAGCACATAGGAACAAAAGTAGTTTTATCCGGATGGATGCAACGATCAAGAGATTTAGGCGGAATGACTTTCGTTGACTTGCGCGATCGTTACGGAATTACCCAGTTGGCATTCAATATGGATGAAAATGCGGACTTGTGCCTTCAAGCGCGTAAATTAGGTCGTGAGTTTGTTGTACAAGCGGAAGGTTTGGTGATCGAACGCTCCAGCAAAAACAAGAATTTGTCCACTGGAGAGATCGAAATACAGGTGAGTGCACTTACCATTTTGAACGGATCGAAAGTACCGCCATTTACTATCGAAGATGAGACCGACGGAGGGGAAGAACTTCGCATGAAATACCGATACCTTGATTTACGTAGAAATCCAGTGCAGGAAAAATTACGTCTTCGTAACAAAGTTTCTTTGGAAACACGCAAATACTTGGATTCACAAGATTTCTTAGATGTCGAAACACCTGTTTTGATTAAATCGACACCAGAAGGTGCGCGCGACTTTGTTGTACCTAGCCGTATGAATGAAGGGCAGTTTTACGCGTTGCCGCAATCGCCACAAACCTTTAAGCAATTGCTAATGGTTTCAGGATTCGATCGCTATTATCAAATTGTAAAATGTTTCCGCGATGAGGATTTACGTGCGGATCGCCAACCCGAGTTTACGCAAATCGACTGTGAAATGGCGTTTGTCGAACAGGAAGATATTTTGAATATGTTCGAAGGGATGATCCAACACTTGTTCCGCGAAGTTAGAGGGGTGGAATTGGATGCTAAGTTTCCAAGAATGACTTTCGAAGAGGCGATGGAACGATACGGATCCGACAAACCAGACATTCGTTTTGGAATGGAGTTCGTAAACCTTAACGCGCATGCCCAAGGAAAAGGATTTAGCATTTTTGATGCAGCGGAAGTTGTGTTGGGAATCAATGCAGAGGGATGTGCCGAATACACACGCAAGCAATTGGATGCGTTAACTGACTGGGTACGTCGACCACAAATTGGCGCGAAAGGCTTGGTCTACGTTAAATGCAACGCGGACGGAACGTTCAAATCATCCGTAGATAAATTCTATTCACAAGAAGACCTTCAAGGGTGGGCGACGGCAGCCAATGCAAAACCAGGTGACCTTTTGTTGGTCCTAAGTGGTGATTTGAACGCAACGAGAAAACAAATGAATGAATTGCGTTTACACATGGGGACGGAACTCGGACTCCGCGATAAAAATACCTTCAAACCTTTGTGGGTGATTGATTTCCCATTATTGGAATGGGACGAAGAATCGGGTAGATACCATGCGATGCACCATCCATTTACATCACCAAAGCCGGAAGATTTACACTTGATCGATACGGAACCTGGAAAAGTACGTGCCAATGCCTACGATCTTGCCATGAATGGTGTGGAGTTGGGAGGTGGATCAATTCGAATTCATGATAGAGACTTGCAATCACGTATGTTTGATCTGCTCGGATTTACGAAAGAAGAGGCGGAAGCACAATTCGGATTTTTGATGTCTGCATTCGAATACGGAGCGCCACCACACGGTGGACTTGCCTTCGGATTGGATCGCTTGGTGGCGACAATGGGAGGATCGGAATCGATTCGTGATTACATTGCTTTCCCAAAAAACAACAGTGGTCGCGACGTGATGATCGACGCACCCTCACCTTTGGACAAAGCACAATTGGTCGAACTGGGAATTGACCTCCTGCCTTCAAAAAAATAAGAAATTATGCCTACCTACGTTGAATATATCGGCTATGCCGCATCATTTTTTGTGCTTTTATCCTTCGTTATGAAGAAAATCACAACGTTAAGAATGGTGAACATTGTTGGATGTGGATTGTTTATTGCTTACGGTGCTTTCATTCTCTCCTGGCCGATTATCATTACCAACGTAGCGATTGTCTTGGTGAATTGCTTTTACTTGTTTCAGCATTATTCCAGCGCAGAAAAGGACTAGCGATTGCTCAGTGAAAAAGTCCATCGATTTTAATGTACATTTGTTTGTATGCATTGGCTGAAATCGAATGTTTTGTGGAGTATCCTGACGTTGTATGGTCTCTTTGCCATAGGTGTGATTTTGTTTTTCACGGGAACAGGCGATTCAGGTGATAGTGTCTTACATTATCTCTATGCACAATCGGCACCCAAGCATCCAGAACTTTATTTTAATCATTGGGGGAAACCGGTTTTTACGCTTTTAGCCAGTCCTTTTGCCCAATTCGGGTTTAACGGAATGAAAGTGTTCAACAGTTTAACTGTTGTAACCATGCTCTATTTTACCTACAAGGCTCTTGAAGGGATGCGAATGGAACGACCTGCTGTTGCACTGCTTATTATTATCTGTTCGCCGCTTCTTATTCTCCACACATTTTCAGGATTAACGGAACCGCTGTTTGCGCTGTTTATCGCCTGGGGATTGTATTTGGTCGTTCGTAAGAAATGGTGGTGGGCATGTATTGTGATTTCGTTTTTGCCCTTCGTGCGTTCAGAAGGTTTAATCGTCATGTCTGCTTTTGGATTTTATTTTCTCATTAAAAACCAATGGAAAATCCTTCCATGGCTGTTGTTTGGACATCTGGCTTATTCTGTGGTGGGCTTTTTCTATTACGGTGATTTGTTGTGGGTGTTTACGAAAATACCGTACGCACAAACCGATAGTATTTATGGTAGCGGTGATTTGTTTCGTTTTGTGGATCAATTGCCGTTTGTGATCGGAATTCCCAGTGCGATTCTCCTCGCCGTTGGATTGATCGTTCTTCTGATACAGTTGGTGCGTCGCAAGTTTCATTCGGAACTACACGCCATCGTTTTTTATGGGTTTTTGAGTTTTTTCGTTGCACATTCGCTTTTTTGGTATCTGGGTATTTTCAACTCTATGGGGTTGAATCGGGTATTGCTCGGCGTGATGCCTTTCATGGCGATCATTGGACTTGTTGGTGCCAACGCGATCATTTCTTTGGCGAAAAACAGTAAGATCGCGAAGAGCGTTACAACATGGCTCCTGGCTGGGTTGATTCTCCTTTTTCCTATTGCCGACAATCCCTCGGCAGTGCATTGGAAACGCGACATGAACCTTTCTGGGGAACAACAAGTGGCAAAAGAAATGGCCGATTATCTCCTTCGAACACAAGGCAGGAATCATAAATTTGTCTACGCGCCCCCTTACATTAGTGTTGCATTAGACATTGATCATTTTGACAGATCCAAGCGCATGGACCTCAATCCAGTTTGGCTCAAAGAAGTGAAAAAGGGCGACATTTTGATCTGGGACGATTGGTTCAGCGTGGTAGATTGTCATATCACACAAGAAATGATGGAAGAACGTGCCGATTTTAGAAAGTTAAAATCGTTTCACGGAATGCAGCAAGATCGTCCTGTTACGTATACGGCCTATATCGTGGAGTAGATGGTCTTTCTTCTGTGGATGACTCCAAAACAAAGGCAAAGCACCCCATCAAAGATGGAGCACTTTTTTCAGATCATCGGGTGATTTCAATGAAGCAGTCATGTCGGTCATTTCAAATACTGGTCGCGATTTATTCGTAGCAACCCCCGCTTTGAAACGCATTTCGGAGAGTAAGAACACTTTATTGTCTTTCGTAAAGAGAACCACGGCATTGCGCCCATCAGGGTTGCAGGTGATGTTGTTTGGTTGAAAACTGAAAGAACCATTATAATCGAGATCAATCAAACAAGCAACTTTCGTGGCAGTGATTTCTTTTCCCGAGCTGGCATCTACGTATTTAGGCGTTATCACTGCGATATTGGAAAGTCGATATACCTGATCGCAATTGTAGACACCGAAACTTGGAGAATTCAAGCCTTTCACCAAATTAGGGTAGGTATGTCCTGCATTTATTCCTTCTGCTAAAAGTGTTGATCCTGTTTCGTTCGGGAAGTTCCCATTTCGATTCGGAAGTACCGCCACAGGCATTTCAAAAATTTCTTGCCATCTGTTCACGGCAGCGACCAAAGCATCGCGATCTTCTGAAGCGGCTGTAATGGTGCGCTCCTCTGGATTTTTATTTTCAATTAAATGCACTCCGACAGTATCTTTTTTCAAGGAAGTCTCTAAGCGATTCCATGCCAGTTTATTAAAAGTGACGGTTGTTTTGTCATCGCGGTCCGTCAGCGACCATTCGAATTTCTCCGATTTTTTTTGATTGTCGTTTGAAATCGTCACCGACGACCACTTAATTGCTGGTTCAATCGCGTTGACTTGTTGATCAATTCCAAATTCGACGCCATTTTGCACCTCATTTCCTTCTCTAAAAATGACAGGTGCTTGCTTTTCCCAAACTCCTGTAGCGTCATCCAAGGCATAAAAGTCGGTGCCGTTTAATTGTTCTGTACAATTAAAATCTACAGTTGCCGCGCGATCAAGTACCAATTCCTGTCCATCTTTCGCAGCACGGATTTCATACATTCCAGCCGAATTGAAATTCATCAATTCCCCCTTTTGCTCATAGGTCATCGGAATGCCTGAAAGGGCAATCTCGGCCTGATTTCGAAATTCACGATAGCGTAGTTCGTAGGTTCCTTCTACAAGCGATCCATCAGAATAACGAACCGCTTGAGCAGGAAGCGTGATTTTTGAACCACTTTCGTAAGAAAGAACACCGCCATTCGCATTGTTTACGTGGTAGACGGTGAACTCCTTCTGATACGACGATAGAAAATTATTCAAACTCTCATAATCCAAATCATCTGAATAGTGAATGACAAATCCATGAAAATAATCCGCAGCTTCATCGCGTGTTTTTGCGCCAGTTTGTTCTACTAATTTCCAGGTAGGGTGATCCGACTTAATTTGCGGTAACTGTTGGATCAAGGTTTTTGTCCTGCGATCATTCAGGGCCTGTTGATTGAAATTGGGAGATTCTTTATACTGCGTGTAGACCAAATCAATGTGGTGAATTTTTTTTCCTTCTAGTGCCGCCAATTGTTCTGCATCCAGAAGGATCGATCCTGCAAAATCAGTTGTCACCTTTAAAATGTTCGTAGGCGAAAAAGTGTATTTCGAAATTTGTTCTACAGGCGGGGTCGTTGAAGTACCAGTGAATGACACGAGACAAAAAATGGTAACTAGGAGAATGAAATTTTTCATGAGTTCAAATGTTAATCTTTACTATTCAATGTTTGTTTTTTAAAAAGGTCACTTTTGATCAAAAAAAAAGGAGCTTATAATGAAATAGATAGAGATTTCATTGAGTATAAATACTCATAGTAAATGAAATTGATTAATTTCAGCATCTGGTATTACAGACGGTATAAAAGAAAAATTGCGCAGTTTGTGCGACATTGATTACAGTAACGTGAATACCACGGGAAATTATTTACACATAACCTTTACCATATTTGTGAACAATGCAACACAAAGGTGAAATTATTGAGAAGGCAGTTCGTGAAAGTGGTCACTCTATCACGAAATTAGCTCAGAAAATGGGCAAAAGCCGACGTTGGGTTTATCAAATTTTTGATAGCGCCTCAGTGCCTATTGATTATATCATGGAAATTGGAAAAATTATCCATCACGATTTTAGTCAAGATATCAAAGGCATCAAATTGTACGTGAACGATCTGCCAATTTCTGGGGTAGAAGAAGCGCGGTTTTCGGTGAAAGCCAGCTCTGAAGAAGCAGAACATTGGAAAGAGAAGTACATGAATTTACTGGAGAAATACAACGACCTTCTCTCCAAACAGAACAATATCAGCTAGTTATTAGCGAAAATTGCACATAACCGTCCTTTTAGGGACAACAATTTCTCGTAGAGGTTATATAATCGTCTCTCTTCTTACCTTTTTTACCCAAAACCATCACACGAAAGGGAAATAAGTTGCACACAATGTGATACATCTTTGTAACTGAGATGGTACATAGAGGAGAAATTATCAAGAAAGCGGTAGATGAGAGCGGGTACTCCGTGACGGCATTGGCCAATAGGCTTAAAAAAAGTCGACGGTGGATGTACTATATTTTCGACAAACCCAATGTTTCTATTGACATCGTTATAGAAATCGGAAAAATCATTCACCACGATTTTAGTCAGGACATAAAACTATACTCACCTGCTAGTACGGCCACCCAATACGCCAATGAATCTCGTGTTTTTAATAGTATTACCGATGAATCGCTCTATTGGAAGGAGATGTACTACAATTTGCTCGAAAAATACAACACCCTTCTCGAAGAAAAACGAAGCTAGCCCTAAGGGATTTCCGCAAATAGGGGATTTAATGTATCTTTGATCCCATCGAAAATGGATACCTATGAGAGAAGAGGCAAGCGATCTCAAAATTTACAATAGTCTTAAAGGAAACAAGGAAGTTTTTACACCTATCAAGCCAGGGTTTGTGGGACTTTATGTGTGTGGACCAACGGTATATAGTAACGTCCACCTGGGCAATTGTCGCACCTTCATTACTTTCGATTTGGTCTACCGTTATTTGATTCACTTGGGCTTCAAAGTACGCTACGTGCGAAATATTACCGATGTTGGACATCTCGTTGACGATGCTGATCAAGGTGAAGATAAAATTGCCAAGAAAGCGCGTTTGGAACAATTGGAACCCATGGAAATTGTGCAGCAATACTCGCTCGATTTCCACAGTGTAATGCAGGATTTCAATGCATTACCTCCTAACATTGAGCCAACTGCTACAGGTCACATTATCGAACAAATCGAAATGATTCAGGCCATTATTGATAACGGATATGGGTACGAATCAAACGGATCGGTTTACTTCGATGTTGAAAAATACAACGAATCGCATCCCTACGGAGAATTGTCGGGACGAAAAATAGAAGATTTGATTTCCAACACACGAACCTTAGATGGTCAAGACGAAAAACGTGCACCGTTGGATTTCGCTCTGTGGAAAAATGCATCCCCCGAACATATAATGAAGTGGTCGTCGCCCTGGGGAATCGGTTTTCCTGGATGGCACCTTGAATGTTCCGCAATGAGCACCAAGTATTTAGGAGAACAATTCGATATTCACGGTGGTGGTATGGACCTGAAATTCCCGCACCACGAATGTGAAATCGCGCAGGGAACGATATCGAATGGTGTGGCCCCCGTAAATTATTGGATGCACGGAAATATGTTGACGCTTAATGGTCAAAAAATGAGTAAATCCACAGGCAACTCTATTTTGCCAGGGGAACTGTTTTCAGGTGACAATACTTTCATGGAAAAAGCGTTCGATCCAATGGTGGTTCGCTTCTTTATGATGCAAGCACATTACCGCAGCCCGTTGGATTTTACTTCAGATGCTTTGCTTGCGGCTGAAAAGGGGTACGAGCGATTGACTGAAGCGATGAAAACGCTTGAATCACTCATTGGTTCTAACGAGTCAACAGTGGATATCGGTGCTTTAATTGAGCAGTGTTATGCAGCTATGAATGATGATTTCAATGCACCAATTCTTGTGGCGCAATTGTTCGAAGCTGTAAAAGTAATTAATGCTGTAAGAGACGGAAGTCAGTCTTTAACGAAAGCAGATATTGCATTGCTTCAGACGGAGATGAATGCCTTTGTAGTTGATGTTCTCGGCTTAAAAGCAGCAAAACAAGGTGGGGATGACAAACTTGCGCCTGTAATGGATTTGGTTTTGGAATTGCGTCAACAAGCACGTGAAAACAAAGATTGGGGAACATCGGACAAAATCCGAGACGGTTTGGCAGCAGCTGGAATTACGGTAAAAGATTCCAAAGAGGGTTCTACCTGGAATTAGTATTTACTAGCAACTACTTTCGTTATTTGTTTTCTGAATCCAGTGACTAGTGGCCGCTCAAGCGGCTCGTGTCTTTGTGTTAAAAATTTACGATGGTTTTTTTACCACAGTCCATTGCGCGTTGCTCCATGGACACAAAGGACACTATTTCTAGCTATGTGTCATAAATTTTCTGAATGTTGTGACTAGTGGCCGCTCAAGCGGCTTGTGTCTTTGTGTTAAAAATGTAGGATGGTTTTTCACCACAATCCATTGCGCGCTGCTCCATGGACACAAAGGACACTATTTCTAACAGCACGGGCATGGATGAGTTCTTTTTCAGTTCGCTAATTGCAAGAAATCCCACAATTGAAAATTAGATGCGGTTTAAAAATAGTATTATTACTGTGAAAACGAAGTTTAACGGGCGATCGGATTTGCTCCGTGCGTCAAAAGGATACGAATGATTAGTAAAGAACACGACAAAAAATTATTTTTAGTAGACGCTTATGCGTTGATATTCAGAGCTTATTTTGCCTTTGCCAAAAATCCAAGAATCAATTCACAAGGTTTGAATACCTCGGCGGCCTTTGGTTTTACAAATTCTCTTATTGACATTCTAAAAAACGAAAAACCCTCACACATTGCCGTTGTTTTTGATCCACCTGGTGGTTCGAAAGTACGTCGAGAGGAATTTGCGGAATACAAAGCACATCGAGAAGAAACTCCAGAGGGGATTACAACAATGATAGAGCCGATTAAAAAGATTATTCGCGCTTTTAATATTCCCATTTTGGAAGTGGACGGATTTGAAGCCGATGATACCATTGGAACACTGTCAAAAATGGCAGCAGCGAAAGGATTCACGACATACATGATGACTCCCGATAAGGATTTCGGACAACTGGTAAATGAAAGTGTTTTCATGTTTCGTCCTGGTCGCGGTGGAAACCCTGCCGAAGTATGGGGACCTAAAGAAGTTTGTGAGAAATTTGATATCGATCGTGTAGAACAGGTCATCGATATTCTTGGGTTGCAGGGAGATGCAGCGGACAATATTCCAGGTATTCCAGGTATTGGACCGAAGACAGCATCAAAATTATTGAAGGAATTCGACTCCGTAGAAGGAATCATCGCAAATGCCGACAAACTTAAAGGGAAGCAGCGCGAGAATATCGAAAATTTTGCAGAACAAGGTTTGATGTCGAAGTCTTTGGCAACGATCATTGTTGATGTACCGGTGATTTTCAACGAAGAAGATTTGATCATGTGTCCGATGGATGAGGAAAAGATCAAGGAAGTCTTTACGGAGTTGGAATTTCGAAATCTTGCGCGACGCGTATTGGGTGAGGAGATTGTCGTGACGCAAACGAACAATCCAGGTGATGGTCAAATGGACTTGTTCGGAACGCAAAGTTTGGTGGAGGAGCAAACGCCAAAGGAAACCTCAGAATACAAAACACTTGTAACGGAAAAACCTAGCTATCATTTAATTACCAAGCCCGAAGAACGAAAAGAGTTGTTGGAATTGTTGTTGGCGCAAAAATCGGTGTGTTTTGATACCGAAACGGATAGCATCGAGCCCCTGCATGCGAATATTGTCGGCATGTCTTTTTCTTACAAGGAACGCGAAGCTTTTTATGTGGCGACTCCGAACGATTATGAAAGTGCTAAGGCAATTGTGCAAGAGTTTAAACCCTTTTTCGAATCGGAATCGATTGAGAAGGTTGCCCACAATATCAAGTTTGATATCAAAGTGATTAATCGCTACGATGTGGATGTAAAAGCCCCGCTCTTCGATACGATGATTGCCCATTATTTGATCAATCCAGACTCGAAACAAAGCATGGATTATTTGGCAGAATTGTACCTGAATTACCGTCCTGTTTCCATAGAGGAGTTGATAGGGAAAAAAGGGAAAAACCAAAAAAGTATGGCCGATTTGGCTCCAGAAGATATTTCCGATTACGCCTGTGAAGATGCGGATATTACCTTGCAATTGAAGCATGTTTTTGAGCCAGAAATTCAAAAAGATCATCTGAAAGAATTGTTCTACAATTTGGAAATGCCTTTGGTGAGCGTCCTTAAATCGATGGAGCAGGAAGGGATTACGATCGACGCAGAAGGATTAGAGCGTTACTCCCTGGAATTGGAAGAAAGTTTGGTGGGATTGGAAGCTAGCATTAAGGAAGAAGCAGGAATGGATTTCAATATCGATTCGCCAAAGCAATTGGGAGAAGTATTGTTCGATCACATGAAAGTTTCTGCGAAAGCCAAGAAAACGAAAACGGGACAGTATGCTACAGGGGAAGATATTCTTCAAAAACTCAAACATGAGCACCCGATTATTCCAATGATTTTGGATTACCGCCAATTGCGAAAATTGAAAAATACCTACGTTGATCCATTACCGACCTTGCGTGATCCAGAGGACGGACGCATCCACACCAATTACATGCAAACAGTGGCAGCCACGGGGCGTTTGAGTTCAAACAATCCCAACTTGCAAAACATTCCTATTCGCTCTGAAAAGGGACGCGAAATTCGAAAGTCATTCATCGCTCGTGGAAAGGATTTTCAATTGATGGCGGCCGATTATTCCCAAATTGAATTGCGCATTATTGCAGCTTTGAGTGAAGATACGAATATGATCGACGCCTTCCGGAATGGCTTGGATATTCACGCGGCAACTGCGGCGAAAGTCTTTCATATTCCCATCGAAGAAGTGACACGTGATCAAAGAAGTTCGGCCAAAGCGGTGAATTTTGGGATTATTTACGGTCAGTCAGCTTTTGGTTTGGCGCAAAATCTTGGAATCTCCCGCACGGAAGCGAAACAAATTATCGATGCATATTTCGAACAATATTCGACGATCAAAGGATACATGGACAGAGCGGTTGCATCCGCCCGAGAAAAAGGCTATGTCGAAACGATTATGAAACGCCGTCGCTATTTGAAAGACATCAATTCTGCCAATGCCGTCGTGCGCGGATTCGCCGAACGAAATGCGATCAATGCACCGATTCAAGGTTCTGCTGCAGATATCATCAAAAAAGCGATGATCGGAGTGGCAGCGGCCATGGAAAAAGCCCAATTGAAATCGAAACTGCTCTTACAAGTGCACGATGAATTGGTTTTCGATGTTCATGTAGACGAAATCGAAGAACTCAAAGCATTGGTGAAACACGAGATGGAATCAGCGATCGAAATTGCCGTTCCGATGGTGGTCGAAATGGAAGTAGCCGATAATTGGCTGGATGCGCATTGATCTTTAGGAGAACATATGAGTTCCATGGGCGGCTCCTAAAAAGAAGGTGACCAATCCCAAAAGAACGCCGATCCAAGCGATTTTTCGCTTCTTGATTGCAGGTACGATACTTACGAGAAAAGCCAAAAGGCCTGCCCCCATAACAATGGTTCCAAAGTCGACAACAGCATCAGCTATTGCCCAATTCAGTCGGTATTCGGGTGATTCGTAAAAATTGTCGCCCCCCATTTGTGCCAAAATAGCATTGCTTGCTTCTGCAGCTTCTGCAGCTGGTACAACGACGAATTGAAGGTAAATCCCTAAAAGGGTTGCGATGATTCCGAGAACAAACCCAGTAACTCCTAGTGCTTTCATAGTGGTGGTTATTTAAGCACCAAAATAGTAAAAAATTGTATTGTACTATTTTTCAGATGGATAAATTTCACCATCGGAAGAAATCCAACGTTCGGAAGTCATTAAATCGTCGAAACATTGTTCCAAAATAAGAATGCGTTTTGGATATTCGAAGCGGCGATAAACCTGTTTGCGCGTATTGTCCAAAAACATTACAATCGTTGCAGAAGGCACATCAGAGATGGCTCCGTCGTATTTGTCTTCCATTTCCATAAATCCAATGGCACGGGCTTGAATCTCAAAATTCTTCAATTTTTTGTCGGAAATCGTCGTCGTGTATGTACCGATCATAGCTACGTCTCGAATTCCCTCAAATTCCACAAAACCATCCGAATAAAGGGTCATTTTGTAGGTCGGGCATTTTCCAAAACAAGGCGAACGTTCAATACTCGCGAAAAAATTGCGCTCAATGGCGGGATCTGTTGGATATTCTTCTGCTGGAACAACTTCTGCTTCTTCTACGACCGCTTCTGTGACGTTTTCTTCCACATTTGTTTCTTTTGTCGTTTTGCAAGATCCTAAAGTAAAGACCATGAAGCCGATTGTTAGCACGGCGATTGTATTTTTAAACATATTGCTCATTTTGATGCTCAATGTTAATCAAATAGTTTGCCACATGCGACTTTTTGTATCTTTAAATCATGAAAAAAGCACTGTTTTTAATCCTTTTCGGAATCTTGGTTGCCTGTAATTCAACTGCACCTGAGGTTAATGAAGCCGAGAATCTACCCACGGGAACCAATGCTACTGAACAGCCAATGTTACTTGACGTGAAGCAGGCAGAGGAATTGGTCACATTGCCATTGAGTTGTATCGACACGGAGTATCCCAACAAACTCAATCAGGTGATTGGTGATGCGGGTGATTTGCGTGCTCCAATGGATTTGCATCCTGCGTTTTATGGATGCTTTGATTGGCATTCGGCAGTTCATGGGCACTGGTCGCTCGTCCGCTTGCTGCGAACATTTCCCGAGTTGAAGGAACGCGATCGAATCATTCAGGGATTAAAAAATCACTTGACTCCTGAAAATATCGAGGGCGAATTGGCCTATTTCGACGACCCGTTAAGTCAAGGGTTTGAACGAATGTATGGCTGGGCGTGGCTGTTGAAACTGGCGGAAGAACTGCACCGATGGGAAGCACCAGAAGCAAAAGAACTTGAAGCGAATTTGCAACCACTGACTGATTTTATTGTATCGGAAGTAACAGGTTTTTTACCCAATCTTCGCTATCCGATTCGGGTAGGAACGCACACAAATACGGCTTTCGCTTTGGGAATGGTTTATGATTATGCTGAAGCGACAAACAATCAAAAATTGCGTCAAATAGTCGTGGAACGCGCAAAAACGTATTATTTCTCTGATAAAAATTGTCCGTTAACCTGGGAGCCGAGTGGCTATGATTTCCTATCTCCCTGTCTGGAAGAAGCCGATTTAATGCGACGCGTTTTGCCTTCAGTGGAATTCGAAAAATGGTTGAGCGACTTTTTACCTCAATTGATGAAAGCTGATTTTACGCTGGAACCGGGAATTGTTTCGGATCGGGCGGACGGACATTTGGTTCATTTGGACGGATTGAATTATAGCCGTGCATGGTGCTTATATGGAATTGCCGAAGCCTTGCCACAACTGACACATTTAATCCCGATAGCGAACGAACATGTGCAACATTCTTTGCCAGATTTAACGGATGGGAATTATGAAGGGGGACATTGGTTGGCGAGTTTTGCCTTAATGGCTTTGACGCGTTAACGATACGCAACCGTCCAGCCCCTTGCTTCCATCACCTGCTGGAAGGTGACCAATTCTCGTGCTTCAATAAGATGTTCGTGCGGAGCGACAAGTTGTAGGGAATTTCCTTCGATGGCTGTCTCGATTTCAAAAGGCCAATCACGGGAGGTTTTTTCTTGCAATCCTTCCAGGTGAACGAACCAGAGACGGAGCAAATTCACCGATTCATTTTCCGATAGTTTGAAGTCTTGAGCACTCACAGAGCTAAAGAAATCCAAACGCATTTTTGCACGGGTCAACAGAACATTTAGGCGCCGTCGACCATTCGCTGTATTCATCGGTCCGAAGCGCATATCAAAATTCCCCTCACTGTTTTTTGCGTATCCAAAACTGATGATCAAGTGATCGCATTCATCGCCCTGGACGTTTTCGACAGCTTTGAAAAATACAGTTCCTGCTTCCAGACGTTCATTGATTTTTTGCTGCGCATTTGCAGGTAGTGTTTCCCAAATACAGGCCAGTTGTTCCTCTGAAAACGCTACTATTCCCAAGGTGTCGGAGGATGAAAGATGC
The DNA here is from genome assembly GCA_050289845.1 of Crocinitomicaceae bacterium. Lineage (GTDB taxonomy): Bacteria > Bacteroidota > Bacteroidia > Flavobacteriales_D > Crocinitomicaceae > UBA4466. The sequence continues at coordinate 15,510 of JBNKGN010000009.1, forward strand.
GTAAGAATATGTTTCACTACTGCCTGTGCTTCGTTGGGGTTCCGACGATTTTCGAAAACACCATTGCTCACCAAATGATGCGTTAGGGGAAAAGGAACGCCATACGCTGGATATGCGGAAAGAGATTGCTCGTAAAAATGACGGTTCGAAAAAGCGATCAACGCAGGATGGACACTGCGATAATGGTGTTTCAGGAAACAGCCTTTCCAGTAAAAAGAAGCTTGATGCAACAAATCGAGAACAGCTGCACCACCAGATTTAAAATAAGCCGTTGGTCCCATTTGTTGGGAATCTCCCGCGATGATTCCATGCTTGGAACGTTGGAGTGCACCGAGTGCATTTTGCAGTGGAATTTGACTTGCTTCATCAAAAATGACCACGTCGAACAGTCCTTCTTCCATTGGGAAAGAACGGGCAACTTGCGTTGGATTGCTTAGCCAAAGTGGTTTTAATAATTGAATCCATACACGCGCTTCAGAAGCCATTAATTGTCGCATCGAAGGATGACTTCGCGTCTTGGCAAATTCTTTTACAAGAATTGATTTTCCTTTTTTTAATATTTGTTTGAGGGCTTTTTGCGCTTCGTCTAACTTTCGTGCAGGCGTATTTAAAAGTTGATGATAGGCGTTAAATTCTTGCTGAACGGAGGTCAATATTTGTTTCGAGAAATGAATGGCTTCCTGCTGTTGTGCCGAAATAATCTCTGAAATTTTCGCGTGCAAATCCCCCATTGAAAATGTCGATAACGTCGGAAATTGTTGCTGGAAACGCACCCAATGACTGTGGTAGATGTACGAGCGAAAAACATCAAAATTTGGAGCCAATCGCAATACATGAAGCACGTCGGGGTCTAATTTTTTCAAGTGGGATTGCTCTGAAACCAGAAGGCCAAATTGCGCAAGGAGACCTTCGAGCTGACCAATTACAGGGGACGCATTCGAAAGCGACAAATGCATTTTTAAATCGCGGTAGAGGTTCGAAATGAAGGTGTGATTTTGTGTGATTTTGTGACGCGTGTCCAACGGAATTTTGGAAAGCTCAGACCATCCTTCTTCTCCTAGTTGATGGATCGACGCATAGAGGATTTCCACGTCGATTTCGGGATTTTCTATTTCTAAATCGCAAAAATCAATAGTAATTTGAGATTTAAGTGTATTTAGCGCCAATTTTTCACCATACTGTTTTAGGGCGGATGCTGCTTCAGATATTGGTAATTGGGAATAGCGCTTCCATTGCTTTTTCCATTTTAATCGTTGCGAAAAACCACGGGCATTGGACAATCTAACCAGCATGTCGAAGGCTTCTTTTGAAGGAGCAATGTGCCAATGTGATGGAGCCGTTTCGAGAGCTTCCAACGCTTTTGTTGTGCGTAAAAATTGTTTTCGGAGACGTAGGAATTTTTTCTGTGCTTTGGAATTGGGCGTATATAACGTTGGATACTTTTTGTACAAATCATTTTCCAAAATCTGGCAAAGTGCCGCTTGCTTCATCACCTCCAAAAGGGATTCTATCGTATCAAATGGAAGTAGTGTTTGAAGTTGTTTTAAATCGTCAATCCATTGGCGAAGTTTTACATCAAACAAATGAAATTCTGGCAGATGAATGGTCTTGTGTGCAAGAATGCCGACATGTGTATTTAAATGACGTTCGTACAGTCCCTGAATGAATTCAGTACTTGCTAAAAACACAGGAATGGAAGGTGGTTGACTCACGAAAAATGAGGGGTCAATTGAAAGATCATTCAGTTGTTCCTTAAACGCGTACAAAGAAATTTCACCAATGGCTTTCGGTTGATTGAGCACGTCCAAAGTGAATTGCAGTTGATTTTCCAGCAACTCCGAAAGTCCTTGTTCCTTGTTCGTCGCAAGATTCGTTTGTTCGAAAAAATTCCAATTGTCTTGAAGTTCCGCCAAAAGTTGATGAACGTCCGAGTCCGAAGTGGTGATATATCCCAGGCGATCCAAGTCGAAAGCGCGCAGTTTTTGCAGGATCACTTCAAGTGCTACGTGTTTTTCGGAGAGCACCAATGTTTGTTGTTGCGTCGAAAGAAATTTAGCGGCAAGATTGGTCAAAACTTGTGATTTACCTGTACCAGGAGGACCTTGAATCACCACCAAATGTTCCGAGACAGCTTTGAACACGGCTTCATGATCGCGATCTGCAGGGAGCAAATTGTTTTTTGGCAACGGGTCCAGGGCAATTGTTTGATGGGAGGCACCGAACAATGCTTTCAGAGGAACACTCAGTGTGTCCGCTTCAAGCAGAGCTTCGAGTTCTTGCAAAACAGAATAACGGTGGTGGTGAAAATTGCCAATACACCGTTTGGACGACTGATCCACATCAAATCCTGCCGCGACGATAAACGACGTTAGTTCCTCCAGAGGAATCGTTTCAAATGAAAGTGCTTTCTCTTCGAGGAGAAAGGCAACGTAGGGATTGATAAATTTTTTTTCCTCCAACACTTCAAAGGAAATACGTTGCCGCACTTTGTCCTCATGGATCCGAACGGGTGTGAGAAAAATCGGGCTTCGCTGTAGTGTTCCTGTTTCTTGAGTCTGCAAAAAATCATGTGCCAGACATAGTGTATTGACACCGCTTTCCTTAATGTTTTGACGGGCCTCTTTAAGGATCGCAGCGGGAAATTCACTTGTTGGAATAGGAGTGAGTTCCTGCAACCAAAATAGTTTGGAATGGTCCAAATCGGCATGTACTAAAACATCGTTTTTGTTGAACGAGCGACTTTCGTTGAGTAGCTCCCGAAGGGTATTTTGCAAATCCAGAGTCAAGACGCTAAAATTAATCAAGTTAGGTCACATTTAACAGTAGATGGACATCAACAAGTGTATTAAAAGCGCGCTTTAATTCCCAAGACGGGTTCAGGTCTCTTCGTAATCACCGATTTTTCATGGATGCACCGTTTAAAAACTTGTGAAATGACTACATTTGAAAAGCGATTAAAATAGCCGATGAAATGAAATTCGGAACGAAAGCCATACATGCTGGCGTCCAACCAGACGAAGCAACAGGGGCAATTATGACTCCCATTTATCAAACATCAACGTATGTGCAACCTGCAGTTGGAGTGCACAAAGGCTATGAATATTCGAGAACGCTTAATCCAACCCGTCATGCCTTAGAGAAAAATTTGGCAGCGCTGGAAAATGGAAAATACGGCGCATGTTTTGGTTCGGGATTGGCGGCAATTGATTGCGTTATCAAAATGCTAAACCCAGGAGATGAGGTGATTTCCACAAACGATTTGTACGGAGGTACTTATCGCTTGTTTCGCACCATTTTTGAAAAATATGGGATTGTATTTCATTTTGTGGGAATGGCCGATCCAAAAGCCGTGGAAGGGAAAATCAACGCACAAACAAAATTGATCTGGGTGGAGACGCCCTCGAACCCCATGATGCATATTGTGGATATTGGAGCCATGTCGGCAGTCGCAAAAAAAGCAGGTGTGATGTTGTGTGTTGACAATACCTTTGCGACGCCATATTTGCAAAATCCTTTGGATCTAGGAGCGGACATTGTGATGCACTCTGTAACAAAATACCTTGGAGGCCATTCGGATGTAGTGATGGGGGCTTTGATCACCTCAGACGATGCGATTGCGAAAGAAATGTATCGAATTCAAAATTCATCGGGTGCGATTACGGGACCAATGGACGCCTTTTTGGCATTGCGCGGAATCAAAACATTGCATTTGCGCGTACAACGCCATTGTGAAAACGCCGCAGCGGTAGCGCACTTTTTGACGAGTCATCCGAAAGTGGATAAGGTCTATTGGCCTGGTTTTGAAAACCATCCGAACCATGATGTTGCGAAAAAACAGATGCGCAATTTTGGCGGGATGATTTCTTTTAATCTGGTGGGCAACAAAATGGAAGACGCACACGAAGTATTGCGTAAAGTGAAAGTATTTGCTTTGGCAGAATCGTTGGGTGGGGTCGAGTCTTTGATCGGACATCCCGCAACAATGACCCATGCGGCGATTCCAAAAGAAGAACGCGAGAAAACCGGAGTGGTTGACTCGTTGATTCGCTTGAGTGTTGGTATTGAAGACGCAGAAGATATTATTGAAGATTTAAAACAAGCTTTGGCTTAACAAACGAAAGATGAATTATAGCAAATTTGCAGTGATCGGGGTGGGACGTTACGGTGCTACCATAGCAAGACGCCTGGCGGAGAAAGGAACTCAAGTGTTCGCTTTTGATCCGGATGAAGAAAAAATTGAAAGCATTAAAGACGATGTCGCTTTTGCGGTGACCTTGGATGCAACGGATTTACGCGCCTTGAAAATGCAAAACCTGGAAGAACTGGATGCTGCTGTCGTGGCGATTGGTGAAAATTTTGAAGCAACGGTACTCACCTGTGTGCATCTACTCGATCTTGGAGTGAAAAGGGTTATTGCCCGTGCCAGTGGAGATCACCAGCGATTGATTCTTGGAAAAATTGGGGTCACAGAGATTCTTACTCCAGAAAATGAGGTCGCAAATGTCATCGCAGAAAAACTGTTGAATCCAAACATTGTTTCCTTCTTGCAGTTGCCCGACGATCACGAGATTGCAGAAATTCGCGCACCAAAAGGTGTTATCGGACGAACCATTGATGAAATTGGGTTCCGCAACAAGTACGAAATGACCCTGATCACCATCAAAAGAGAGTACGAAATCACAAAAAATGGGGAAGATATCACCGAAGAACACATTATAGGTGTACCAAAAAGCGAAACGCCCATTAAAGAAAGTGATACCTTGGTGGTATTCGGCGCAGCGAAAAGCGTTCAACGTTTTATTGAAATTAACGAGTTCTTGTAGGCAATACAAACTCAAATACCTTATCTATGAATAAATGCACATCCTTGATCTCGGCACTACTATTTGTGTTGTTACCAGCGATTTCTTTTTCACAAAAAGTAGACACCGTCGAAATCAACGGTGAAGAAGTGTTTGTTTATCCCTTTCGTTTAGAGGTGGATGAATCCTATCAATATTGGTCGGCAATTGATCGCAAAAAAACACGCAAAGCAGAATACACTTTTGAGCAGTACCTGACAGAAGTAAAACGTTTCAATGTTCCAGATTCTGTGATTCTTGATTCTGTAGAGTTTCAATCGCTTCTTAAAGTGCGTAAAGCCAAAACGTACCGAAAATTGTCGAAGTACTACTTGGATAAAATGGGAGAAAAGCCGACAAAGGAAGAGTTTAAAAGGTATATGAGATACCGCCGATTTGGTAGAAGTAAGCGGATGCACTTCGATGAGGAATCCTCGTACTACGAAAAGAAGAAATTCAAAAAAGCGGTACGAGAGCACCCGTATTACTTTTTGATTCAACGAATGAATCTTGAACAAGACATCACACCAATGCTTGACCCGATTCCAGATGGTAAATATGTTCAATATTATGATTCGTATTGCCTACTCAAACCCGATGGAATGTGCGACTTTAAGGAGGATCAAATTGCGGGTTATTTTACCATAAAAAACAACGTTCTAAACGGTGAAGCTACTTGGGTTGATTTGAGAGGTGACACCCTGAAACATGGCTTTTTCGATATGGGACTCAAAGTGGGGGAATGGTACCTGTTTAATGAAAGAATGGGGTATTTGGACGAGTACAGAGCGCATGAATTTGTCGAAACAGGAAAGATAGATACCGATACCACAAAAATTTATGTGACGTATGCAGGCGGAACGCAGAACGGACCCTACCGAGAATTAAGAGGGGGCGACAAATTGGTTGAGTCGGGATATTTTACAGAAGGAGAATTGAGTGGTGAATGGCAACACATGTGGAGTTATGCCAGCTATGAATATTTGAAAGCGCATGAAGGAGCATTGCCAATGCAGACTCACTATACGATCAATAGTAACGATACATTAATTGTACATCCTGTAATCGTAAGAGATGGATTGCTTGCAAAATACGAGTTTGATAGTGAAACCTACAATATGTTTCCCGATTACAGCATTCCTGGCATTCCGATGTTATACGAACCAGCATTTCCACGGGTAGAGGAATTGGATTTGGAAGAAGAAATGTCGTTTGAAGGTGGAGGCGAATACTACGGAGATGAATATTTTGACGAAGAAATGTTTGAGGAAATGTATTACGAGGAAGAATTCGGCAACGGACATCTTCCAAGAATTACGGTTTCCAGTCCGCGCATCTACGATCCAGTGGAGGAAACATACAAAAAGCGCACATTGATCTACGACAGTTTGGGAGCATATCCAAAATACCAAGACACATACGAAGCCTTTTATCCCAACGGTCAATTGGTGTATCGATTCGAATTTGAAAATGGCCTACTGAAAGAAGAGTCTCCAGTTTATTGGGACAATGGAACCGTTCACGATGAGGTCATTTATCGGGTAGATTCAAATGACTACGTGCGAAATGTGTACGATTACGACGGACTTTTAGCGCTAACACTTCATTACGATTCTCTAGGAAACTACGTGCGCAACGACGACGATATGGACCGCATGGATATGGTAGAGTTGGAAGGGCACAAATTCTTCTACAACGGATACAATCGCTATTTCAGATACTTGATGCCAGATTCTTTGCTGGAATTGGGCTTGACCGAAAGAACCCTGATCGAAAAAAATTGGTCGGTGTATGATTCTACAGCCGTGAATCAGCGCTATTTTGATCCGACGACGCTAGAAGCGGAGCAGGATTTCTTTAATCTTTTGGGTGAAGTCGTCGAAAAACGAGTGGTTAACTACAGCGAAGGATATGAGAGTTATACTGGTAATGGGTCGCGAAAAATGGGATTATTTGAGTTGAAAAGTATTCGATCCGCTGGTCTGAAAGAATGGGTGGAAACAGATTCTATTCCAATTCGTATGTTGACCGCACCGTATCTCTACGAAGTGAACTCCGATTACACCTTGTATTACGATGAAATGCCGTTAAACGGTGCGTTCCGAATCAATTTCAATGGAAAGAAAATGAAATTGTCCAAGAAAGGAGCGACACTGCCAATGACAGAACAAGCGGGAGATTATATCAATAAACTG
>JBNKGN010000010.1:0-22240 GCA_050289845.1 Crocinitomicaceae bacterium
CTTTTCGTTACTTCAATTTTTATCTCATGTCCTTCGTAATCGCTTCCGTTTACTTTCGCTAGAATGTTATCTGCAAACTCGTTGCTTGCTTCGAAGAAAGAGAACGACGCCATAATATCGATACGTCCGACAGCATTCGAGTTCAATCCAGTGCTATCACATACCACGCGGAGCAACCCACCAGGATTCAAACCATCGCGTTTTCCGATATTCACGAAGAAACGTGTGCGATTCGAATCATCGAAACGTTCACGTTTTCCACCTCTATCATCTCTATCATGACGGTCTTTCGAGCGTGACTCCTTGGCGTTGATATCACCTGCACGTTCGTAATACTCAATAAAGCGATTGAATTCGGCCGAAACAAATTTCTTGATAACTTCCTCTTTCGTATACCCATCAAATTCTTCCATTACCAATGGCAAGAACTTCTGCATGTCCGCTTCTTTCACTTCTGAAGTGATAACACGATCGACCAATTTCATCAATTGGATTTCGCAAATCTCGCTCGCACTTGGAATGGATCCTTTCGTGAACGTTGTTCTGATTTTGCGTTCGATCATTCTGATCTTTCCAGATTCACGTGGACTCACTAAAACTAATGATTCTCCGTGTTTTCCAGCGCGGGCAGTACGACCACTTCTGTGGGTATAGTTTTCAATTTCGTCGGGAAGGTTGTAGTTAATTACGTGTGTAATATCGTCTACATCAATTCCACGAGCCGCAACATCTGTCGCTACCAACAATTGGAGTGACTTGTTACGGAACTTTTTCATCACGGCATCGCGTTGCGACTGAGATAAATCTCCGTGTAACGGTTCAGCACTGTATCCGTCTGCGCCTAATTTGCTGGCTACTTCAGCGGTTTCACGACGAGTACGACAGAATACCAATCCATAGATAGCAGGATTGTAATCAATCAACCGTTTCAGCGCAGAATAGCGATCGCGTTCCGAAACGGAAAAGTAGATATGATCAATGTTTTCGTTCGTTTGGTTCTTGTGACCGATAGAGACTTCCAAAGGATTCTCCATGTAGGTCTTCGCAATGATAGCTACCTCTGGGGGCATCGTCGCAGAAAACAACCAAACGTTTTTGTATTCTGGTGTTTTCACCAAAATCGCGTCGATGTCTTCTTTGAAGCCCATGTTGAGCATTTCATCTGCTTCATCAAGAACAACCCACTCAATTTCTTGCAGTTGGATTGCTTTACGATTGATCAAATCGACCAAACGTCCTGGAGTTGCTACAATAATTTGTACGCCTCTCTTGATGTCTGTGATTTGTTTTCGGATGTCCGTTCCACCATAAACGGCGACAACGGATACGTTTGTATATTTGGAATAGTTTTCCAAATCTTTTGTAATCTGAAGACACAATTCACGTGTCGGACAAATTACAAGGCCCTGAGGTACTTTTTTTCCCTCTTCTACTTTGGTAACGAGTGGCAACCCAAAGGCTGCTGTTTTCCCCGTTCCTGTTTGAGCTAAACCAACAAAATCGCTTTCCTCCTTCAATAGGTGTGGAATAGCTTCTTGTTGGATCGGAGTAGGTGTTTCAAAACCCAATTCTTTTAACGACTTCAACACTCCACTCTTTAGCCCCAATTCCTCAAATGTCATTCAATGTATTTAATAATGAGCCGCAAAGGTACGGAGAATTTAAGAAACAGCGTATTAAGCGTGCATAAAGGTTAAAATAAGTTCTGCATTCAACTATTACTCTGTGAGGAATTGGATCTAAAACAAAAAAATAAAGTGCGTGCAGCGATATCCAAACAAACGATATCCATACTAATAACAGCATGTTCTAATTACAAAATTGTTCCTCTTGAAAAACCTTGCTTCCCCTAAGTTTAAAATGGTATACCTGGCATATTTCGCTGGATTGGTACTTATTTTCGCTATCTCTTACGATTCTATTTTTGACTCAAAGCTCTCCTTGTCTGGCGACAATGCCAACTATTACATCCTAGCAAAAAACCTTGCTTCCAACAATGAATTCACAACAGGACATGGAGTACACGCCACGCCACACAATCATTTCCCTCCGGGCTATCCATTTCTAATGAGTTTGTTCCATCGCGCTGGTATTTCATCTGTTTGGGCAATGAAGGTGTTAAACGGATTCTTTCTTTTGTGTTCGTCGTTTCTCATGTTTCAAATAGTTCGTCGCATTAGTAAAAACACCTTTTTGTCCTTCGCCTTGGCAGGAATGTTACTTATCAACGCGCATTTGCTCGAATATTCAAGTATCATCATGTCTGAAATAAGTTTCTTAACCTTTACCCTCTTATCGATCTATCTTTATCTGGTTTGGCGTGAAAAGGATTTTAAATGGAAGTCCATTTATTTTTTCTTGTTACTCATTGCACTTATTACCACGCTTTACATTCGATCGCTTGGGATCTCCTTGCTCCTTGCATTCCTCATCGATCTTTCGTTTAAAAAGCGTTTTTTATCCGCGGGAATTATTCTTGCTGTATGCATCCTTACGCAACTTCCCTGGCAGGTACGTTCCAACAATTTGGGCGGAAACTCCTATATGAAACAAGTTTTTTCTGTGAACCCATACGATAAAACGGAAGGCAAAATGCACTTCGAAAATTGGGTAGAACGCGTAAAATTGAATGCTGTTCGTTATGCATCAAAAGAAATTCCCCTCGCTCTATTCCCAGGCTTAGAAGTGAAATATAAAAATCCGGCAACCGCTAAAATTATCCCATCGCCGTATTCGCATTGGATCTTAGGTTTTCTCATCATCCTATTCACCACAATCGGGATCTGGTCTTTGAAGGAATTTCGCGTTCTGTTCCTTGCTATGTTCAGCGCTACCGTAGGAATACTACTTCTTTGGCCTGATGTCTGGTTTGGTGTTCGATTCTTTATTCCGCTCATCCCCTTTTCGTTCTTATTTTTCTTCTTGGGAATTGTTTTTATCATTCAGAAGCTATTCGCATTTAAATCGTCGCCACTTCGATCGCCTAAACTGAGTCTTTTCGTTATTCCGCTCGTCTTCTTCCAAATAAAGCCGTTGCAGAAGCTTCAAAAAAAATCGGAGCAGTCGTATCCGAAAAACTGGGAAAACTACTTTACAATGGGCACCTGGTGTAGTGACAATTTGCCAGAAAATTCCTTTGTTGCTTGTCGGAAACCTGGCTTATTCTATTGTTCTGGGGATACGGAGGCGGCGACATTCTTATCATCTACGAATCGCAAAGAATTTCTCGATCATCTTGATAAGAATCAATTTACACATGTCGTAGCAGAGCAACTAGGTTTTTCCCAGACAGGTAAATACCTCTACCCAGTGCTTAAATCGGAACCAGAAAAATTTAAGTTAATACACCAAATTGATGCGGAAGCTTTAAAAGGAGCTAACGGTACAAAAATTCAGCCGCGCACTGGTGTTTGGCTCTTCGAATACGTTCCAGAATTTGGTTATCAAGGTTCTTATAGAAACGGAAAAAGACACGGGAAAGGGATTTACAAATATCGAAGCGGAGGCCACGTTCAAGGCAACTGGAGAAACGACACGTTGCAAGGTCCTGGTGAGATGAAAGACGCAAAAGGACGGTATTACAGGGGATCTTGGGTCGATGGAAAACGACAGGGCGTTTTTATTATTCAAGAAGAAAACCGAACAATCGAATCGCTTTGGATAAATGATACCATTCAATCCATTGGATACGTTTTAGACGCTAAGGGGAATCGCATGAATAAAATTCGATTAAAATGATTTTCTCCCGTCAAGTTTCCTCACTAGAAATGGTTTAATCAATAGCAATTCACGTATATTAGCAAAAATTTTTTTTAATGGATATCAAGTCCCTTTCTATAATTATCCCAGCGTACAACGAGGAAAAAACGATTCATCGTATCCTAGATAAAGTAAAAGCTGTCGAGTTAATCCATGGAATTCAGAAGCAAGTGATCATCGTGAATGATTGTTCTGCAGATGATACCAAAGGTGCTGTTGAACGCTACATGAATGCGAATCCTGAATTGGGAATCACGTATTATGAGCACGAAACAAACAAAGGAAAGGGTGCGGCGCTTCATACAGGAATTGAAAAAGCAGTGGGTGATTTATTGGTCATCCAGGATGCGGACTTAGAGTACGATCCGCAAGAATACAACGATCTTTTACAGCCAATTTGTGATGATTTTGCAGATGTGGTGTATGGCTCTCGATTTATCGGTGGAAAACCGCACCGTATTTTGTTCTATTGGCATTCGATTGGAAATAAGTTTTTGACCAAACTTTCGAACATGTTCACCAATTTAAATCTTACGGACATGGAAACGTGTTACAAAATGTTCCGTAGGGAGATCATTCAAGGACTTCAATTGAAAGAACAACGCTTTGGTTTTGAGCCAGAGGTTACAGCTAAGATTTCTCGTATTAAGACGATTCGAATTTACGAAGTAGGGATCTCTTATTATGGGAGAACGTATGAAGAAGGAAAGAAAATTGGTTGGAAAGATGGTTTCCGAGCACTTTGGTGTATTTCTAAGTACGGTTTGTTCCGAGCAAAATAATTTCTTTTCGCATCTCCAATACATTGATTGATGCATTGTTTCTTTAAAGTTTAAGGCATAACGCCTTTGTGCTAAAAACAGTGTGTCCTTTTTTTAACGACTATCCTTCTAGCATCGTAGACGGATACAATTCCGCGTCGTGGAGCACAAAACAATGGACCCAACGCATCAAGATTCTTGAAACAATGGATCCATTCGTACGTTCAAACAATTGTCAGTACTTTAATAGTTTGCTAACTTGCTGTTGACCGTTGACCAACGATTGCACAAAATACATTCCACCCGCCAAAGTGCTTAGATCTATATTTACCGTCGTTGCTCCTGCAAATACGCGTTTCACTGTTGCTCCCTGCATATCTTTGATTTCAATCCAGTCTAAGAGACCTTCTGAGCAAAACACGGTAACATTGTCTCCTGAAGGATTAGGCGTCAAAGACAATTGCAATTCCCCCATCGAGATTTCATCCATTCCGATAGTTGCCAAAGGTTGATTAATAACAACGTATCCATTTGCACCAACCCCAAACGTGACATTACTTCCATACGAATCCATGGCATAAATAGGTTCATCAACAGGATCCGCCCACCAAAACATTTGATCGCTTTTAGTGAGAATTAATCCCCCTGGCAAATTCGAAGGTCGCGCTCCAGCGTAGAGATACCCGTTGTTTGCTTCGCACAAATCGTAATAAACAGGATAATAAAACGTAGCCGAATTGCCATCCTGCGCCCAGGTGAGTCCGTTATCCACAGACATTAAAATCCCGAAACCACCACCATTGGCATCGTAACCAGCGTAGATAGTATCATTGCTCGCTATTATTACGGATGTCAAAACACTTCCCGAAGCCAATGCTACGTGAATAGAATCCCATGTTTGACCATAATCAGTTGATCTTAATATGTATTCATTCCGAACAGCCGCCAGGCCCAAACTTCCTTCAAAATCAAATTCAACGACTTCGTGGTTCGTATCAAAGGTTTCGTAATTGACCGTTTTCACCGTCCAATCGGGTGCTTGATATTGGGTAATCGTTGCGCCTTGAAAGCAATCTGAACCTCCAATCATTAAGTCGTCTTCCGCGAAGGCATAAACGCTCACAGGAAAACACTGATTGGTTGTATTGTTGGGAACCGTCGCCCAGGTCAATCCACCATCGGTTGTTTTTGCCGTTCCATACGTTCCTCCGTTCAGAATCAAATAACCAGTTGTTTCAGAAATAAATTGAACATCCGAAATCTCTGCATTACCGAAAGAGATTCCGTTGAACGTAGCATTCAGCTTTGTCCAATTGACCCCGCCATCGGTTGTTTTCAAAATGGTCGCACTATCTCCGACAATATATCCGACATTGTCAGAGGCAAAATCAATAGCATTTAAACGTGCAGCAGTTGGAACGGGTACCTGGTACCACGATTGCGAAATGCCCGAAAATGCGATCCCGCTTAACAGCATTCCTAATAGTATCGTTTTTTTCATGGTGTTTGTTTTAACATGACCAAAGATGCAACAATTGTTAGCAGTGAACCAAGTACAATTCAAACGAAGGCATGTACAATTCCGATTGCCGCCTTACATTCCGATAAAAGGTTGAGGACGGAATCGATTTTCCGAAGAATCGTCGGCGGAAGCAACACCAGAATTCACTAAATCCTCAGAACGAATACCTGGAGGAGGCAAGGTATTCATCTGAAATTCGGGAATTTGCACTTGCGCAACGCTTTCAGGCACCTTGACTGCATACGGCACAAAAACCGAATCAATAAGCGTGTCGATCCGGATCTGCTCTATATAAACCGTATCCGTTTGGGCTACTGGTTGCGGTGATTCAAAGTGCACCTCTTTCAAATTTTCCGATTTGACGAACAAAAACACCAAAATAGCAGCAGCTGCGGCAGAACTAAAGGCAGTTAAAAACAAAGGGATTGGCGGTGTTTTTTGCGGAAGAATTAAGGGGCGTGGCACTTCTGTTTGCGGCATTTCAGTGGCAGCAACTACGATTGTTCGTCGTAGTGAATACTCTTCCTCTGAAATGTATTGGTCAACCCATTGCTTTTCTTCAGCGGTCAATTCATTATACTCTCTGGATTCAAGGTATTCCAATAATCTTGACATTATTTGATCTTCCATGATTTCAACTTAATTTGAATAGGTTTGTTTGTGTCTTGAAAACTTCCAACTCCTTGGCCATTTTTCCAGTCGCGTGAAACAGCCTCGATTTTACCGTTCCCAAGGGAATCTCTTTGATTTCCGCAATTTCCTTTAATGTGAGATAATTGAAGTAACGCAGCACAAAAACGGAACGATGCAATTCGTCCAACCCGCCGAGTGCTTCTTGTAATTTTAATTGAAAAACTTCTTTTGTGTGATTGTCATCTGACCAATCTTTCGGTTCTAGATCTGCGGATTGCTGCTCAATAGACTGCGTTCGATGGGCATTTCTGAATTCGGTTTTACACATGTTGCAGGCAATTGTAAACATCCATGTGTAAAATTTCTTGTTTGGATCAAATTGCTGGTGCTTCTCTAAAATCCTCAAAAAAAGTTCTTGCACGAAATCCTGGGCCTTATCGGAATCTCCTTGAAACATGCGCAAGAAATAGCCCAATACGCGATGGGCGTATCTCGCGTACAACTCGGACAGCGCCTCATTGCCATTTTTAGTTGACAATGAGGCCATCAATGCTTCGTCCGAAAGTGTTTTTATCTTCGATTTAGAGTGCCGCACTTAGTCTTTCAAAAGTTTGTTTACTTCCGCTTCCATATAGCCGCCCTTTGCCAATTTAAGAAGAAGTTCGGCTGTTTCTTCTTTTTTGACAATCTCTTCCGATTCCGTATACATGTGGTATAGTTTGACGAGAGGTGCAATGTAAAACTGTTTAAAGCCTTCCGCGATTCCATCCATGCGATGCGATGAAAATTGAAGCGTCAGATAGTCCAAAGCGTAGCGTTTTTCGAAATTTCGACGAATCAAACTTAAATTGTCTATTGGTTCCGCAGCATATTTGTACGTTAGTCCCGTCAAATAAAGGTGCTCCTTAAGTTCCAATTCTTCCATATAACCAAAAGCGGTAGAAGCCAAATAAACGGGAGCCTTAGCGTTTAACATCACGTGCTCAATTACTTTACTGGTGGAGATTCCTTCTTGATCAATATTGGGAATTCCTAAAGCTTTGAAAATGCGTGCTCGATATGCTGGAAGCGTCGCCATGTGAATGTTCAGAACGGTGACATCTTCGCGAAAATTCAACCCAAACTGATTCAACCAAAGCGCGTAGGTATCATTGTCGCCCACAGATAAAATAATCGCGTTATCGTCAAGTTCTGATAGCACGTTATACCCCCAATTTAAGACCGAAGCGGCCAAATAGTTCTCCGAAACCATTTTTGTCGCCATCGCTTTGCGTTCACTGGTTTTCCCGTTCAATTCGTAATTAATGAGCAGTTCATCCCACAAACGAGCATCGTTTGGATTGATTTTATGTGCTTTCCAGAGAAAAGTATCTGATGAATTACTCAAGCCCTGATCCCAAAATGCGACATAATTTGCCTCAAAACTTTCTGGGAATTTTTCCAACATTTGTTTGCTTATCGAATGGCACAATGTGTAGTAGGGTTCTTTTTCGCTTGCATCGACGAGGTTCCGTAAGGCTCTGGATGCCGCATAATAATTGTACCAGGCATTCTCACTTTTCGATCCGTTCAATGCATCCTCTTTCCACAACCCCCATTGTTCTTTGTACCATTCAACTTCATGGATTTCCTCTACTATTGGGAACACTGGTTGCTTGTCTTGTCCTAAAAGACTACTCCCAATTAGGAGCATAATTATTGTTGAAATTTGTTTCATTTTAATCGTTTTTAATAGGAACTCGTGCACGGTTCTTAAAGTTCGACAGTATTACTCAAGAGTGTTTCAAAGGTTCACGTAAATCTTCACTTTTTCTAAAAATTGGCATTCTTTCACACTTTGCGCCTTTTTCATTTTGAAATAAATCACTTTCAAACTGAGGATGCTACCGCTATTTCAGCAAATACAAAATGCCTTACCCCTTGTCTAACTGTCAATTAAACCAAATACCCTTTTACTGGCGTCAAACTTGTGTAGTATTCAATAAAAAACGATTATGAAATTTTATCTCACAACTTTCGCATTGCTAATTTCCTTTGGAATGATCGCTCAAATTGAATTTCGCACCGGAGACGCACAATTGGAGAAAGAGTTGAACACGGCAAATGAAACCGCAAACAATGATCTTGTTGCTTTCAAAAAAACGATTGCTGCAGATTACCAAATCGGAATTCCGATTATAGACAAAATGCTGGACATGATGCAACCCGCAGAAGTTTTACTCGCCGCGCGCATCAAACATACCTTAGGAATATCCATTGAATTGGTGATTGAAAGCTACAAAACCAACAAAGCGCAAGGTTGGGGAGTTATCGCGAAAGACCTGGGAATTAAACCAGGATCTCCAGAATTCCATGCTTTGAAAGGGAAGTCGAAAAACAAATCACACCCTTCTTCGAACGGACACGGAAACTCCAATGGAAAAGGTAAAGGAAAGTCTCATTAATCGACCAAAAGGAGATTACCCATTGGCTTGTCGAAATTCAGAGGGAGCAATGCCTGTTTGCGATTTAAAAAACTTGCTAAAATGCGCTGGATCTTCAAATTGCAAATCGTAGGCAGTCGCTTTAGCAGAAAGCCCCATTAATAACAATCGTTTTGCTTCCATAATAACCTGATCGTAAATAATATGACTGGCACTTTTTCCCGTGTTCTTTTTGACCATCTCGTTCAGTGATTTTTCTGAAACATTCAACCGTTGCGCATAATCTTTCACCTTTCTCAACTGACGAAATTCACGAAACAACATACGTCTAAAATTCGCGTATTCTCCCGAACGCAGCGCACTTTCTTGTGTATCCCATTCCATGCACTTCGCACATAGTTGTTGGATGGCCGACCGTATGTTCAAAGAACGAAATCGCGAGGACGATTGCGACTCCTCCCAAATGGAATCTGTGATCATTTCAAACCACGCAAATTTCTCTTTGGGGACACAATATTCTGGGAGACGTTCGTCGAGATCGTAACAAATATGGTCAAACAGAAAATGTTGAATTTCGGGTTCTGGTGTTAACGCTTCCAATTCGAACAAGTAAACAAAGCCAAAAGAATCGAGTGCGCGCTGTACGTTATGCACTTGACCTGGCGCAACAATTTGTATCGAGAAGGAATGGATGGGTACTTCACGAAAATCAATCATGTGTGTTCCTCCCCCATTTATGAAACAGAAGAATTCGAAATATTCGTGCCGATGTGGATTCCCAAAATCATAGTCGTTCAAGGCAGACAGTCGGTTCACAACAATTTCGCTTTGACTGGTTTTATTGGAGGAATGTATGGGAATCATAACCTTGAAAATAGTTCATTTCCCTTAAAGACGAAATAAATCAGGCAGACGTTTCTTCCGAAGGTTTTGAAGGCGCCGGCGGTATCTCTGTTTCTGGTGCTTCCGCAGGTGTTGGTGTCGCCTCCGTTTCATTCGCTTTTTCGTTTTCGATGCGTTCAGCGTGTCCTGGTGGCTTTGCTGTGGCGGGACGCTTTGGCGGTTGGTATTTCACGGCATCATCCAAATCCGATGCGTATTGATCCAACGGACGTCTGATGTCTTCCGCAGTTTCTTCAATCAGTCCTTTTAAATTCAAATCATTGCGCATTTCACTGCCTGATTTTCGAATTTCATTTTGAATTTCCGACGAAGCTTCCTTCACCTGACGAATCGTTCTTCCGAAGGTGCGCGCCAATCCTGGAATGCTTTTCGCACCGAAAAACATCAATACAAAAACGAGAATCAAAATGACTTCTCCGGTTCCAATATCGTTCAGAATTAACTGCATGGCACAAAGATAGACAATTGGATCATTCGAAACCTGCTTTTTCCATTGGATACGCATTAAAAGTACCTGTAGCTACAGCAATTTTTTTTCCGTTCTGATTGACAATCGTTCCTTCGACAAACAGAATGCGCCGGCCACTTTTGACAATTTCCGCTGTTCCAATAAGTGTATCACCTAAAAGTCCAGGGGCAAGAAAGGAAATTTTCATCTCGATCGTCGAAACGACTTTGTTTTCTGCAATTACTTGAGAAAGTGCGCAAACGCCCATTGTTGCATCCATTAACGCAGCTGTAGCACCACCATGAACTGCCATCGGAGTCGCCAAATGCTGCTCCGAGATCGGCATAATGTATCTAATTTTTCCTGGGGCGTCAATATCAAACTGCATCTCCAACAGTTCGCCAAAACGGTTCGCTGCGATATAGCCTTTAACAATGGGATGATTTAAGTATTTCTCCACTATTCTCCCTTCATTACATGAACGTCCATTTGTGGGAATGGAATAGAAAGACCTGCTGACCCAAACTCTGTATAAACGCGCTCGTTCATTGCAAAAAACACAGGCCAATAATCGTCAACTGCCACCCAAGCACGTACGGTTAAATCAACGGAAGAATCCCCCAAACCACCAATAGAAACGAAGTTTTCTTCTTCTTTCAGAATGCGATTGTCTTCCTGAATAAATTTGTAGAGCAACTCCTTCGCTACTTTTAAATCATCTCCGTAGGCGATTCCAAAGGTCCAGTCGACACGTCTTTTGTTGGCTTTTGTATAGTTGATAATTGTGTTATTCGCTACGGCACCGTTCGCCAAAATGATCACTTTGTTGTCCATCGTTGTTAAGATCGTATTGAAAATTTGAATTTCCTTAACAACACCTGTTTCTCCCTGTGTTTCGATAAAATCTCCCACCTTAAACGGTTTGAACAAGAGCAACATCACTCCACCAGCAAAATTCGAAAGCGTTCCTGAAAAGGCCATACCAATAGCCAAACCAGCCGCACCGAGAATCGCGACAAAAGAAGTCATCTCCACACCCAATTGCGTAATTGCAGAAACAACTACCAATACTTTCAACCCAATACTTGTCAGGCTTGTTAAGAAAGACACAAGGCTGGCATCGGTGTCGCGGCGTTTCAAGACTTTTTCGATCCCGCGAGACAATTGTTTCGCCAGCCAAAAACCAACGATCAAAACGACCAATGCGATTAAAATGCTGGAACCAATCTCGAGGATAAATTTGGTAACACTTCCCGCTTCTAAATTAAACCAACCTTCGATGCTTTTCATTTCTTTGTATTTTTATGTTTTTGTTGCAAAATAAATTGTGAGTAAAGTTAGTAAAATAAACTATGCTTGCATTGCTTCGACACCAGACAAACGCCTATGTTTTTCGTTTTATCCAAACTATTGCTGTTCTTGCTTTCGCCATTTTTCTGGCTACTGATTTGCGTGGCTTTGTTGTTATTCTGGAAAAATCAACGTTGGAAAAAGCACCTAAAATGGACCGCCGTTGGAATTTTCTTTTTCTTCTCGAACACAGTAATATATTCAGAGGTTTGTGCCCTGTGGGAATATCCTGGAACTCCCATAAACAAAGTAAAAAAACACGATGTAGCCATTGTATTGGGAGGCATGTCGGAATACAATAATGACTTAAAAGTACTCAGCATTCGGCGTCCAGGCGATCGCATTTTTCAGGCAGTCACCTTGTACAAAAAGGGAATTGTCAAAAAGATCTTAATCAGTGGTGACTCGGGACATTTAACCGACAGAGGACTTCACGAAGCGCGACAAATGAAGGAATTATTGACAACCTGGGGAATCCCCGAAAACGACATCCTTACGGAAGAACACTCTGTCAACACTTATGAAAATGCACGGGAAACCAAAAAAATGCTGGATCGATCGTATCCTGAATTAAAATCGTATTTACTTGTCACCTCGGGTACGCACATGCGCAGAGCTTTGGGCTGTTTTGAGAGACAAGGCATGCGATGCACCCCTTATTCCACGGATTTGTATACCAATGTTACTGGAAATTATTTTTGGGATCAGTACATTCTTCCCAATCCAGACAATTTTTATCAGTGGCGGAATTTGTTCAAGGAAATGGTGGGATACGTCGCCTACGATATTGTCGGCTACATTTAATCCCTTCTATTTTTCTTTCTTTTTCTTCTTTTTTTCCTTGGAAGGCATTTGATCGTCTTCAGCTCCAGTACTTGTTGGCGTTCCAAAGGAATACGTTTCGCGACCGTTTTCATCGTAGCGGTGCTCCTCAATTAAAACATCTTTCTTGTACAAGCGTCTGCTTTTTACGGTCTCATCTGGATACTTTTCTTCGAACCAGCCCTCTTTTAAGCCCTTACGATATGTTTCCGAAGACTGAATATTTCCTTGATAGTAATAGGTTTTGAAATCGCCATTTTTAACATCCTCGTCCCAATTTTCCGTGCGAAGTAAAGTCCCATCTTCGTAATAATAAGTGCATTGCTGGTCTTTTTTTCCGTGTTTGTAATTGAGTTCTTCGATGATCACCCGTTCTTCATTATAGATTCGGAATGGACCGTGATAGACCCCATGATCGTACGAAATTTCACGTTTCAAAACGCCATTATCGTGATAGGTTCTTCTCCAACCATCTAAAATTCCCATGTCGTAATTTTCCCATTTGGTGGTATCCAATCGCAATTTTTCAGGGTTTTCTCGATTTAACTTGAAAAAGATGTGCTTTCCGTGTTTCTCCCCCATATAATAATTCATCTCCCAGCCGAGCATCTCTGTGCTATCCAACATGTAATACCAGGTTCCGTGATCTACTCCCTGAACCAAGCTTCGAATAATTTGCGGGCAGCCACTCTCATAAAACGTCGTGTCGATTCCATCTTCTTTTCCGTCGACAAAATTCACGCGGCGTTGGGTACGTCCGTTCATATAACACGATTCGCATTTTCCCGTAAAAGGACGGTTGTTGCTTGCCGTGTTACTCATGTCGGAGCTTTGAAGATACACCGTGTTGGTGCCTTCGTCGTAGGTCAATTCGCTATTGCAATCCACCACACCCAAGGTTCTTCCACATTCCCATTCGACATAGCGTTTTTGTTCTTTTGTTTCAAGTCGAATGCGGCTTTTCTCTCCATCGGCATTAACGACTGTTTTGTATTGAAAATAGCACGAATCTTTCTCTTTTTTCGTTCCAATATCCAATTGCGACCAAGAATATCCTGAAAGGAGTAGCGCAAATCCGATTAAAATCAATTTCATAAAACGATTATTTTTTTGATAAGGTACCAATTATTGTTCCCTTTTTAGTTGATGAAGGACTTGATGCATAACGTCTGGAATCGGAATCGTTTCATTCTTCGCACTATCAAAACATACAAGCGTTGAAGCTCCTTTTGTGTGCAATTCCCCATTGACGCGCAATTCGTAGGACAACTTAAAACTCTTGCCTCCAATTTCCTCCGTAAAAACATGCACATACGCTTCGTGATGCAACAAAACGGGTTTCAAATATTCGACTTCATTTTTGGCGAGAACCACCCCATTCTTTTTCCAATCCCAATCTGTGCCCAACAAAATACCAAAATAATGCACTCGGGCGATTTCGAAATAGCTGAGATAAATGGAATTGTTGACGTGACCTAAAACATCAAGGTCAGAAAAACGAATATGGATTCTGGCGGGTGCAATCATCTTTTGTCTAATACTTCGTAATCGGAATTGTTACTAATAAACTCGGGAACAATTTCCTTCATTTTACGCACAATATCAATGTTGTTTTGGGGACCAAAAAGCTGGATCAATGCTTCAATATTGCCGAGTTGCGTAATGGCCTCTGCGCGTTTTTTTGCTTTCAAAATCTGCGGATGATGCGTAGGGAGTGTATTTTCTGCACTGGCCAGTAGTTCCTCGTACAATTTCTCACCAGGGCGCAATCCCGTGATTTTGATTTCGATATCTACACCGAGTTGCAAGCCGCTCAATTGAATCATTTTCTTGGCGAGATCAATAATCTTAACAGATTCCCCCATGTCAAACACGAAAATCTCGCCTCCCTCGCCCATCGTTCCAGCTTCCAATACCAATTGACATGCTTCTGGAATGGTCATGAAAAAGCGGGTAATGCGTTCGTCGGTTACGGTTAAAGGTCCGCCTTGATCTAGTTGTCGCTGAAACAATGGAATTACAGAACCATTTGATCCCAAAACATTTCCGAAGCGCGTGGTAATAAATTTCGTTTTACTTCCTGAGGCATTCTGCGCATAGATTTCGGCAATACGTTTTGACGCTCCCATTACATTCGTAGGGTTCACTGCCTTATCCGTCGAAATCATTACGAATTTATACACCTCGAATTGAATGGAAAGATCCACCAAATTCTTTGTTCCCAAAACGTTTGTCAGAACGGCTTCGGATGGGTTGTTTTCCATCAACGGGACATGTTTGTAGGCTGCCGCGTGAAAAACGTAGTGTGGTTGAAACGTTCGGAAGACATTCTCCATACGATCGTAGCTGCGGATATCCCCAATGACTACCTCAAAATTCAAATTCGGGAATTCGTCCGAAAGCACGTTTTGCAAATCGTACAGCGGTGATTCGGCCTGATCGAGTAGAATCAATTTGGAAGGTTGGAAACGGGCAATTTGTCGCACCATTCCCGAACCGATGGAACCAGCGGCACCCGTGACCAAAATCACTTCCCCTTTCATTTCGTCGTTGATTTTCGCTTCATCTAACTTGATCGGCTTACGTCCAAGGAGGTCGCTGATTTTTATTTTCGAGATTTGTTTGGTCGAAAACTCACCATTGATCCAGCTTTTGGTACTTGGTACTTTTTGCACACTCACGTTGTTCGCAAGGCAAATTTCGACCACTTCTTTTCGACGACGATCATCGGGGTCTTGAATCGCGATAATCAACTGTGTCACTTCCTGTTTCTGAATTATTTTCTCTAGTCGTGAAGTGTGATAAATCGTAATTCCTTCCAGGCGATTTCCCGTCAATTTTTTATTGTCATCCACAAAACCGAGAATTCGATAGGCCGTTTTAGGATCTTTCTCGATGGTTCGTTTCGTGATCATTCCTGAAATCCCGGCACCATAGATCAATACGCGTTGGTCGGCATCTTTGGTTTTGACAGACTCGAGATAAATGAGTTTTATCGCGAAACGCGACCCAACCAAAATTATCGTTGAGAAGGTAAACTCCATGATGAGAACCGACATCGGGAACAGGTAATACCCATCAATCAACTCGGAACGCAAAATTCCCAAGATCAAAAAGAGGATGCTACTAACAGCTGTCGCTTTAACGATTCTTGCGAAATCTTGGGTTGAAGTATGTCGAATTAACCCTTTGTGAATTCCGAAAGCGTAAAACACAGCGAGTTTGATGAGAATATAGATCCCAATAGACCGCGATAAGATCGCCCACTCATTCAGGATTAATTCTTCCTTTGCTTCGAGATCAAAACGAATCAAATACGCGAAGAGCAATGCCATTATAGACATTCCAATATCGGCGATCACAACGATCCATCTGGGAATATTTGATTTTGGCAGAAGCATGAGCAAAAATAAGCATTAATCGACAGTACTAGCCCAAGCGTCCTTTCAATTTACGCGCAAAGTTGAACCAAAACGGTGCATTATTCCATTGATAAAAATGGTAGGAGACATCAACGCCCCCCAAATTTTGGTTGAAGCGACGCACTCCTTCGACGTTTGAACCGCCAAAATCGAAGCGAAGTCCTTTTTCTTTTGCATAATTAGCCGCCGAATTCAAGGCAAGATACATGCCCCCATTCTTCTTCAAGGTATCAGAGCACGCTCCCTTCACGTAGAGCAGTTGGGTGGCATCCTCCAAACAAACAACACCCCCAAAATCGCCTTCCAAATCCACCTCAAAAACGCGCAAACATTCTTCACCTTTAGCGGCATGGAACAATCGTTCTAATGCTTTCATGCTCGCATCATCAACGCCTTTGAACTTCCCTGCTATTTCGAGCTGAATCGCGTTAAAAACATTCGTAAAGTCCTGATGAATTTGCACTTGAACGCCACATTTCTCTGCCTTTTTCAACGATCGCTTTGCCTGAGAGGACAGTGTGCGACTCTCCCAATCATCAACGCATTGAAAAACACGCGTTGCGTTTTCGGTACTGGCGGAAAAAACAGCCGCACTCGTTCCCACTTCACCCACTGAAAAATGCTCCAAAATCACTTGGGCGGCTTCCTGCGTTAAAACACCCAACGGCGAAACAAACCGGCTGAATATAGGAATGTAGAGAATTTGAACTCCCATCCGTTGCGTATACGGTAGAGCCATTCCCGCTGAATAAGCTTCATCGACAATCACGCACCAATTTTCTGCAACGGCATCCAGATACCAACTGAACGAAAAAAACGAACGATGCTTCGAACGAGCAACCAATTGGTTCCATCTATCAAGATCTAATTGTTCGCGCGTGATAATTTTCATAGTATTTCCTGAAACGAAACGAACGCGTGTTTGGTATAATTGCGGTTTAAAAAGTCTTCTAACTTGCGAAGAGAATATAAGGTGTTTCCTTTCGGATGACCAATAATAACCATACTCTCAAAACCACGATTCATAGCTGTATTGACCGCCGCATTCAATTTACTGGCGTAATAACCATCCGTTGAGACATGCCCATTGGTATAAGTTGTAAGTACGCGCTTTTTACGTCCTCCCTGACTTAAAAACTGACCGTCTCCTATCATTTTATGTTGCGAAGGAAAGAGTCGTCCAAGCACATACAACCGCCAGAAAAATAGAGGGCTGTACCGCATGGAAGCAATGGGGTATTCACAAAACGGTCCGTTCTCCTCTACCGTCACATCGAAATCAAAAGAATAACTTGCTTTCATTGGGGCATCACGGAAGTCAACTGCATAACTTGCCGTCTGCAAAAAATCGCCTGGGATCACTGTAGAATCAATAGTGAGTCCCAATTCTAAGAACACATCTCTCACATCCGAAAACGGTTGAATGCACCAGCCTCCAGCCCGAAAAGCACGCGTTGGGCGACCGATCAAAGCGTCTAGATAGTTTTTGTAGGTTCGGATGATCTGATCCCGTTCTTCCTTAGCGAAATCCGTCAATTTGTAAAAATCTTGCGTTCCGAAAGTCCATTTCCCGTCCGACCAAACACTTTTCTCCCAATGTGGATGAATGTGCAATTGAACATCGTGTCCACGGGTGATCATTTCTTTAATTTGCGCTTTCACCCGGTTGCGTTCGTCTTCCAAATCTTCGTATTTCTCAGCTTGAATCAGGTAGCCTACATCCACGAAAAAAGTCATTTGCGCGTTTGATTTTTCGGTCAATCGAAACAATGCTTCTGTGGGTTCTAGCATACATTTTTCGACCGATCCCGAATGGGCGCCGAAAAACAATTCATAGTCATACGTAAGGAAGATATTCACGCCACGAAGATAGCTGAATTCTCGCTGAAACTCCTATCTTCGAATAATGAAACACATTTCGTTGGTCCTATTCGCACTCTTTATTTTTGTGACGCCAGCAATCGCGCAAGAAGACAATCAGGACCGTATTGATTTCGCAAATGACTTTGCCGCAGCGGTAAAAGAACACAACAACAAAGAGATTTTCAAGCACCTCGATAAAATATATCGTAAAGAACAGACCAAATTTCTCGGAGGCAACAAAACACAACTGCTCAATGAATTGTTTTCTGGAATGGACGGCGATACGTTTGTATCCATGTCCATTGATGCGATTACGAAAATTGAAATTGCCGAGGT
The DNA here is from genome assembly GCA_050289845.1 of Crocinitomicaceae bacterium. GTDB lineage: Bacteria > Bacteroidota > Bacteroidia > Flavobacteriales_D > Crocinitomicaceae > UBA4466. The sequence continues at coordinate 18,243 of JBNKGN010000010.1, forward strand.
GATGGAAGAAGCAGACGGAAATTTCACTTATATTTTTCGAATTCGAGATGGCGAACACGATATTTTAGCTTCCTTATTATTGAAGAAAAACAAAAAGAAATGGGGCTTTGAAGGCGCCAGAGGTTAATATGAGTCTGGAAATAGAATACAAGTTTTTGGTCGACAAAACAAAATGGGAGGCACTCGAAAAGCCAGAACCCAAGGCGATCGTACAAGCGTATCTACAGCGCGAAAAAGACCGCACTGTTCGTGTGCGCACTAAAGGGGATCGTGGTTTTTTGACAATGAAAGGAGCAACGACAGGCGTTACCCGTGCCGAGTTTGAATACGAAATTCCCGCCGAAGAAGTACACGAAATTATTGAGACATTCCAGTTGACCTCGCTAGAGAAAAAACGCTACGAGATTGCTCACGAAGGACATTTGTGGGAAGTCGATGTTTTTGAGGGAAAATTGGCAGGACTCATCCTTGCGGAGATTGAATTGCAATCGGAAACGGAAGTTTTTGCACTCCCAGACTGGGTAACGGAAGATGTTTCGAGTGATCCACAGTATTATAATTCGCAATTGGTATCGAAGTGTGAGTAAACGTAAAAAAACAATGGATGCTCCAAAACAATTGACAATGAAATCAAGAACTATAATCGTTGTGGCATTTTTCACAACGTTCGGTTTACGATTTTTTGTCGAAAGCCAACTTCCATTCGTACTAATTTCAATTCTCTGCCTATTTCTGGGAATACGTGTATTCGTTCAAGACAAAAAAGAATTAAAAGCAGCCGAATACTACAGCAGATTAGACATTGAAGTTCCTTGGTGGAATTATTTGACCGCACTTCTAATTATTGTACTAATACAATGTGGTATTTATTTGATTTCTGAAAAATATTTGGACGAATTCAGAGATAGTACCAATCTCTACAGCATCTTCCCACTGTTATCGATATCACTTTTCGACAAGTATCAAAATTTCATAAACGCTATTCGTTCTTTCGAAAATGGAATAAAACTACCAGGAAGAAATTCGATCGAAATTAATTGGAATGCAATCACGAAGATCCGTCGTAATGGAACCCAGGCTCTAATACTTATTGGGCAAGAAGAATATCACTTTCAAATTGACGCGCGTGATTTGACTGATTTCGATTCCATAATCGAGTGTTGGACGGATAATAATGTAACAATGAATACCACCATAAAATAGCATGTCTCCCATCAATATCATGTATCTCATCCTGGGCATCACGGCGGTTCTTCTTTTCGTGATCTTCAAATACGTGAAAGATCCAGAGGAAGAAAAAGAAAGACGGATGTCCGCTGCTGCGAATATTGAAACGTATCCAATAGATAATTTACCCAAACGAAACGTCGATTTTCGCGAATTTAAAATGGAAGGAGGCAAACAAAAACTTACCCAAGAAGAACTTGACGCATTCGTTGAAAAATACGCGTTAAACCTTCCGAAACTGTATCTGGATTTCATGCTCTATACGAATGGCGGGATTCCCGATAGCTATTTTGGAGATGAAAAGGACATTCGTTTTTCACCGATTAAATATGGCGTTTACACGATTGATGATTGCCTCGGTGTGAGCGATGACTTCTTTCTACCGCATTATTTCCCATTCATCGATAATGGTGAATATGGTTTTTGCTTTAGCATGAATGATGCAACCTTACATCAAGTTTTTCACTGGGACGAAACAGGCGATTTTTGGTTCGCCTACGCCTCATTTCAGGACTTCTTGAACGAATTCGAAGCAGAGGATGCGGTTTAGGCATTCATTCTCCTAGATCAATCCGCTTGCAAAGCACCTTCTTCCGCGTCGAAAACGGTTGCTCCCAAACGAACTTCCAGCCATTCATTAAACACTTCCCATCGGATCGGTGGAAATTTGGATTCGTTGTCCGTAACGGCAAACAATTCGTTCACGAAAATATCTTTGAAGTATTCCTTCAAAACTGTTTCATCGTCGTAAAAATCCTCCTGGATCAAGTACACGTTGGGTTCGTTGTCTTCCAAATCGGAAAAATCCGAATCGTTTTGATTGGCCCAAACGATAAATGCTTCTTTGGGACGTACAATGATATAACCTCTGTTTACAAACTTCATTCTTCCTTCAATTCAATAAATTCATCGGATTCCCAACGGTACCATCGGGCCTTTCCATAATTACGCTGTTCGATGAGAAAATCGCGCTCTCCCAGCCATTTTTCTTCTTTGATTTTTTTTCGCCAATCCTTAAAGTCGATTGCTCCCGAGAGCCACACAATGGCGGTATCACTGTAAAGCATCACAAAAGCTTCTTTTTGAATGGCTTCTTTCGCTCCAAAATAGGAAACGTCTACCATATCCATCCAATTGTAAAATGCACTTTTTGTTTTTATGGAGTCCTTAAATATCCACCGTTTGAAATCTACAGAATCTCCTGCTGTGAATACACGAACTTTTTCTGTTGCCACTGGGCGAAAACGATCGATAAAATCAGACGACTCCAACTCTTTGACCGTTGCACCATCTGGGAACATCTTTTTATAACGAAATCCAGCTACATGATCACTTTCTTGCGCGTTTTGTGTGGTGTCTACGTCATAGTTTCGGGTAGATTTCGGAATCTTCTCCGACAAATCCATTACCTTTTCAGGTTCGTTCGAACATGCCGCTAAAAAAGCCAAAACGCTGGTAAAAAGGACTATTCTTAACACGAAATTGTTTTCAAAACGTGCATCGTACGTTCGATGTCTTCTTCCGAAATATCCAGGTGTGTCACCATGCGAATCATACCGCGACCAAAAGGCATCGTTCGAATTCCTTGATTTTCGAGGTCTTCAATAAGCGCATCCAATTTATCGGCGTCTTTTAATATTCCGACTACTATATTTGTTTCCACTGGCACCACTTCTTTGATCCAGTCCAATGCCTTCAAGGTTGCTTCGAGTTTTCGCGCGTGTTCGTGATCTATTTTTAGTCGATGAACGTTGTTTTTAAGAGCGTACAAACCACCTGCAGCAATAATTCCTGCCTGACGCATTCCGCCACCAAATACTTTTCGCACGCGACGCGATTGGTGAATAAATGCTTTTGTACCGATCAATACCGATCCAACAGGTGCTCCAAGCCCTTTCGACAAACACAAAGAAATGGAATCAAATTGTGCCGCGTAGGTCTTTAAATCAATCCCGTTTTCCACCATCGCATTCATCAACCGTGCACCATCGAGATGCAAAGGCAAATTATTTTCCAGACACACTTTTCGAATGCGTTTGATTTCTTCAAAATCATAGATTGCTCCTCCGCCCCTATTGGAGGTATCTTCCAAACTGACCAATTGCGTGACGGGCAAATGGACGTTGTCCGGATTGATCCATTCCAAAACATCTTCGGCTGTAAGTCGCCCTCGATTGCCGTGAATCAAACGTACTGAAGCGCCTGAATTTTTGGCTATTCCTCCGCCTTCGTACTTGTAAATATGGCTATCAACGTTGGTGATTACTTCGCCACCGGGTTGCACATGCACGTTGATGGCAATTTGATTGGTTTGCGTTCCCGAAACACAGAAAAGAGCGGCTTCCATTCCGAACAATTCAGCGGTGTATGCCTCCAATTCGTTGATGGTGGGATCTTCTCCAAAAACATCATCCCCCACTGGTGCTGAAAGCATTACTTCCAACATTTCTGGGCTCGGTTTTGTCACCGTGTCGCTTCTAAAATCGATTTTATTACTCATACGTGGCGAAAATACGGAGAATTGGTGAAGAGCGAATCCTGATCATCATGAATTGATTTAAATTTAACGCACGTCTTCCTTTTTACTCTTATTTTAGCACCACAAGACAGCAGGTATGGATTACATCATCGTCGCAATAACGGTCGTATTTGGAGCAGGTCTCACCTTCTTTTCGGGCTTTGGGCTGGGTACCTTGATGCTTCCTGTTTTTTGCCTCTTTTTTGATGTGAGTGTTGCTGTGGGAGCTACCGCAATTGTCCACCTCACGAAT
>JBNKGN010000011.1:0-20864 GCA_050289845.1 Crocinitomicaceae bacterium
TGCTTTTTCGAACCTTTTTTAGTGATTTGTACTTTGACACGATCTCCACCCAATGCCTGATTCAAATTTTGTGGCTGAATAAAAACATCGGGCGAATCTTTATCGTCCAAAACGACATATCCTGCGCCACGAGGCGTTATTTGAAGAATTCCCGAGAACAAATTACCAGCGGTATTTAAGCTGTAGACGCTGTGTCCAGACTTGCGAATCAACCCAGATTGTGCCATCTCTTCCAAAACGGTAAAAACGAGTTTTCGTAAAGCTCCTTCCCGCACATCAATGAGCGTACACACCTGTTTGTGGGTTAAAGTGGATTCTGGATTTTGGGTAAATATTTTTTGTATAACTGGCGCCAGGCTTTGTTTTAGCTTTGAATTTGGCGATTTCTTTCGTTTTGACATATATGCGAAATTACACTTAATTTAGAACAAATCTTTCCAGCACTTTATTAAAGTATTCCTGTGATATTGATAACTTTGTGTAAAACGCAACACAATGAATACACGAGTAGAAGAAGCATTAAACGATCAAATTCAAAAGGAAGCGTCGTCTTCACATTTTTATCTTGCAATGGCTTCTTGGGCTGAGTCCAAAGGGCTTAGCGGAACAGCAAAATTCTTGTACTTGCATTCAGATGAGGAACGTTTTCACATGTTGAAATTGGTGAAATTTGTCAATGAACGCGGAGGAACAGCTGTAATTCCAGGACTCGAAGTTCCACCTTCAGAGTTCAGTTCGTTGTCCAATGTTTTTTCTTTATTGTTGGAACACGAATTGAGCGTAACGGACAGTATCAACAATTTGGTAGATGTTTGTTTGCAAGAAAAGGATTATACCACCCATAATTTTGTTCAATGGTACGTTTCAGAGCAATTGGAAGAAGAAGCATTAGCAAGAACAATTTTGGATAAAGTCACGATGATTGGAGAAGACAAAGCAGGACTTTATATGTTGGATCGCGATCTTGAAAATTCTGCCATTCAATCGACCACAGCAAACGTTGCCGGAAACGGGAATGCCTAAAAATCAATATTTTTAGGTAATTTGCAATCCACATGCCAAGCTGGATTTTTAAACTAACGTGCTGCTTCTCTCTTTGTGCGAATCTCTTTGCTCAGGGGGAATTGCGTTTTCAGAATTTTACAATCAATGATGGACTGTCGCAAAGTTCCGTTTTGTGCATACTCCAAGACGATATTCACACAATTTGGGTCGGGACGCAAGACGGACTGAATCGCTACGACGGACATTCGTTTGAAATTTATTCTTCCAACAAAACAAAAGGACTGGAGTCGGATTATATTCGATGTGCAGCCAACGGAAAAAATGGAAATCTCTGGTTTGGAACAAACAATGGACTTTCCCGATTTGATCTTAAAAAAGAGACCTTCGAAACCTATTCGAATGCTTCGGAAGGATCGTTTAATGTGACGGATATTTCTGTAGCTAAAAACGGTGTGGTTTGGATGACAACCATAGACCTTGGTGTATTTTCTTTTGATCCAAAAACAAAAAAACTTACTGCGCATCAAGCGAAAATACCTTCGAAAAAAGCGATAGGACTCTTCATTGACGAAGAGGAAAACTTGGTGGTTTCAACGGAAGACAAAGGTGTTTTTGTATGGCACATTCCTTCGGGAAAAATTAGGTCGCACCAATTGGAAGAGAACGGAAATACACTTCAGGTAAATAAAATTCGTTCCTGGGAACCCAATCATGTCTTGCTTGCCACCAATAGAGGAATCTATACAATGAACCTCTCGAACTTTTCGCTACAAAATCAATTAAAGAATCAGGATACTCACACGCAAGAAATGAGTGTTTCGGATGTTTTGTACAATGAAAATGACCGTTGGATAATCGCCACAAAAGGGGAGGGGCTTTTCCTCATTGAGGAGGAGAAGAAAAAACAGTATACGGAAGATTTGTTTCAGAAGAACGCCCTTCTTATCAATGAATTAAACACGCTGTTTAAAGACAATTCAGGAAATATTTGGATCGGATCTCAAAGAGGTTTGTCTAGTTTTGACCCTCGATACAACGGGATTTTAGGGTACGGACCAAGTGGGAGTGCAACCAAAGGGATTCCTTCTCCTAACGTATGGAGTTTCGCGGAAACAGCCTCAGGAAAATATACGTTTATCGGTACAGATCGCGCGATTTCGCGTTGGGATAGAAACACAGGAGAATTCCGTCAGTTTTTCCGATCAAGAGAAGAGTCGTCCATTAACACGGGTGAAATGGCTGTTTTGTCCATTTTCGTCATCAATGATAATCGCCTCCTGGTAGCTTGCAGTGACGGCTTCTTTGAACTAAAAATTGGGCCGAACAGTTATACGTACACCCAAATTCAAGAGAAGGGAACGGAGACGTCTCTTACGCATAAAAGGGCCTATTCGGTCATTTCCTGGAAGGATACCAAGTGTTTTGTTACGACCAAGGAAGGTGTTTTATTGTACGATTACCAAACAGGAGCAATCCAGCGCTTTGAACACGATCCGAAACGAAAAGATCAAACGATTTCCGAAGGGGTTTGTCGATCAGCGTACCAGGATTGGAAAGGAAATGTGTGGTTTGCAACAAGCTCAGGCGGACTTAACGTCTTAAAACAAGAAGGCGACCAAATTTCCATCGTTCCCTACAAATACAACGCGACGATTCTTCGAGAAAGCACGAATTATATTACATCCATGTATTTGGATCGCGAAGGAAATTTATGGTTAGCAACGCTTGGGTCGGGACTCTTAAAATGGAACGAATCTCAGAAAAAAGTCACGGCATTTAATCAAAAACACGGCTTGCCAAACAATGTTATTTACGGTGTCGTCGCTGGATCGAAAGGGGAGTTGTGGTTGAGTACAAATAAAGGGCTTTGTTCTTTTGCTCCTAAATCGGGACGGGTAAAAGTCTTCACTGAGCAACAGGGGTTGATGAGCAATGAGTTCAACCTCGGCGCTTTTATGAAAAGTAAAAATGGCTTTTTGTACTTCGGTGGAATTTATGGATTCAATTATTTCAACCCAGCCCATTTAGGAAAGGAACGTGGAAATATTCGCATCACTTTTACCAAATTTAAATTGGAAAATGAATGGTTGACTGTTGGCGATGAAGGCTCACCGTTGGAAGCACCGATTTTTAAAACAAGCGATCTGTATTTGAGTTACCGACAAAGTAGTTTCACATTAAAATTCCAGCCGTCAGATCTTAGTAACTCGGAAACCATCAATTACAAATACCATTTAATTGGCTCAGATGAAGGGGAAATTTTACTGGGGTCTCTCAACGAAATTCACTTCAATGCCCTGGCTTCTGGCGATTATGAATTGCTCATTTATGCGCGTCGCGGCAATGGGAAATGGAGTATTGTTCCAGCACGGATGAACATACATATCAGCGCACCGTTTTGGAGAACCTGGTGGTTCTGGTTGATAGTAATGGTGGTAGCCGCCTTTTTAATCCGAGCATTTATTCGCCGAAGAATCGATGCGGCCCGCCGAGAACAAATTCGTCTGGAAATAAAAGTACGTAACCGAACGAAAGAAATCCAACAGCAAAACCAAAAAATCGCCGCACAAAAATTAAAAATTGAGGAGGAACGCAATAAAGTTTTGAAACAACAGAAGTTGTTGCAAATCGAAAAGGACAAAACGGAAAAACTCCTAAAAAACGTTATTCCGGAATCTACCGCCGAAGAATTAAAGAAACGCGGTCGCGCAAGAGCACGAGCCTACAAAGTAGTGTCTGTTTTGTTTACGGATTTTGTTGGGTTCACGAAAATTTCGGACCGTATGCCGGCCACGGAGTTGGTGAAAAAGCTGGATATCTATTTCACGAAATTTGATGAAATTATCGTTCGGAACAACCTCGAAAAAATCAAAACGATTGGAGACGCATATATGTGCGCAGGAGGTGTACCCGTTCGAAACAGTACGAATCCGATTGATACGTGTGTTGCTGCCATACAAATTCAGGACTACATGCTGCAGCACAAAAACGAAGCGTTGGCAAATGGCAAGGAGTTTTGGGAATTGCGATTGGGAATTAATACAGGAGAGGTAACCGCAGGCGTTATCGGAAGTGAGCGACTTGCCTATGATGTTTGGGGAGCGACGGTAAATCAGGCACAACGAATGGAAATGTTGGGGGCACCGGGAAGAGTCACGATTTCAGGTGCGACCTATCAATATATTGAACCGTATTTCGAGTGCATTTTTAAAGGCAAAGCGCAAACAAAAAGTCGGGGCATTATTGACATGTATGAGGTAGAACGGATCAAACCAGAGCTTTCTGTAGACGGCAAGGGAATCGTTCCGAATTCGCGTTTTCAAGAAATCGTCAACCTTCACTTATACAGTTCCATCAACTATTACAAAGCAGAACGGCACATTATGAAGCTGCTCGATCAACAATTATCTCCTGCCTTGCATTATCATAGTGTTGGGCATTCGCGAGATGTTGTTGCAGCGGTAGAGCGATTGGCCCTTCTTGAAAACGTTACCGATGAAGGTTTGTTCCTCTTAAAATCCGCTGCAAATTATCACGATGCTGGTTTCGTAGAGCAATACGATGCGAATGAACCCGTGGGAGCGCGTATGGCAGGGGAAATATTACCGCGCTACGGATATACCCCAGAACACATAGAAAAGATCAAAGAGCTCATTTTTGCTACGCGAATTCCACACCAACCGAAGAACAAACTCGAAGAGATTATTTGTGATGCCGATTTGGATTACCTGGGTCGTGATGACTTTTTTGAAATCGCCGATCGATTGCGACTTGAATTGCGCGAACACGGAAAAATTGATAGTGATCGCAAATGGGATGAAATTCAAGTGAGCTTCCTAAAGATGCATACTTACTTTACGCAAACAGCGATAGAAACACGGCTTCCTAAGAAGTTAGAAAACCTGAAGGCTGTGGAGGAGCGCCTCAAGCGTGATGAGTATAAGGATTAGTAGGGTCGCCCTTCGACAGGCTCAGAGGGAAATCATTCGGAGGAAAAAATAATTTCAGACACGATACTTTGAGAAGTTTTGGAAGAGAATGACTTCAGAGCTGGGGAAACATCTTTCAATAAAAAAACCTCCCATCCGAAGACGAGAGGTTTTCAATAATAAGGGATGTATTTTTATCCGTTGAAATCCGCTGAGAAAGAGAAAGACCCTTCAATTGGATTCATGATCAACGTTGGAATTTGTGCTTCGTTGGTAATGATCATTTCTTCGTGGTTGGACATCAAAGTACCGAACATACTGTTTTTGTTCAAGTTCATGATGGCGATCAAATCAGCACCGATTGTTGTAGCGTGATTCAAAACATTTTTACCGAAACCAGAACTTGGTAATACGGTCGTTGTAATTTCAATATTACGCTCCTCGAAATATTTCTTCGCGAATAAGATATTACCTTTCACTTGGTGACGTAGGAATTCATCGGATTCTTCAGGAGTAACCACGTGAACACGTGATTTAAAATATGTAGCGATGTTGGCAACAATGGCCAATTTTTGTTTTGTTTCCTTGTTAAGATCCAAAGGAACAATAATGTCGTCGTATCCTGTTTCTTGCGGAGTTTTCGCTTGAACGATAATAAAAGGAACACTTGAATGGGTGATTACTTTTAAAGCGTTCATTCCTGTTAAGTGTTGCCATCCGTGTGCACCATGCGTCCCCATAAAAATAAGTTCCGCGTGATGTTCAGAAGCAAAATCACCGATATCTTCAAAAATATTACCAACGCGAACCGAAGGAATAATTTTCACCGCATTACCGTGTTTATCTATCGCCGCAAGGAGCTTTTTCTCCGTGTCTTTAATATCTTTTTCCTTAGCAACAACGTGAAGTAAGTAGATTTCAGCCGCTAATGGTTTGGCTGTGGCAATAGCATGCTGGAGAGCTATATCTGCGACTTCTGTGAAGTCGTAAGGAACAATAAAGTTTTTAGTTCGCATATGATTGTTTTTTTGGTTTCGCAAATGTATAAATAATTGATCCGCAAACGTTAAGAATTTGTACGCATTTTCTTTCTTCTAAGATACGATTTCAGAATAGCGTTCACGAATATCACCACAATTATTAAGACAGACCCAAGATAAAATTTTACATCGAGTTTCTGGTTTTCGTTCAAGATAAGAATTCCTAAAATAATAGCGTAAACAGGTTCGAGGTTAATACTGAGCGAAACGGTAAACGCACCTAATTTCTTTACGAGTTCCACCGTAAGGAGAAATGCAATCGACGTACATACGATTCCCAAAAAGAGCAACCACAGCAAATCAGTGAAGCGAAAATCCCATAGACCGAGGTTAAGATCGCCATTTATAAGAAGTAAAACACTTATAGCGACTGTTGCCAGCGTCATTTCGTAGAGTGTAATCGTTGATGGCGCGGTTGTCTGAGCAAACTTGGCATTTAATACCGAGAAGGACGCAGCGAGTAGTGCAGAGACCAATCCGTAAATAAGTGCTTTTAATTGATTGCCGCTAAAATCGTCCGTCACCAAAAAAATCCCAACTACAACAATCAAACTCAAACCGAACTCCATCCAGGAAAATTTTCGCTTCATAATGAGTGGCTCTAACCAGGAAACATGGAGTGTGGTTGTGGACAAACACAAAACACCGAAAGAAGCGGTAGATAATTGAACAGCTTTGAAAAAAGTGATCCAATGGGCGCCAACAATTAGCCCCGTCAGACACAAACCAATGAACAAAGAAGTGCTTTGGACGCGCAGTGGACGTTTGAGAATCAGCATAAAAACGAACAAAGAAACGCTAGCGATTAACACGCGATGAAAGACAATTTCAACAGCATCAAGATGAATCAGTTTCCCGAGAATTCCTGTGAAGCCGAACACCAAAATAATCAGGTGAAGAAGAAGGTGATTTTTATACGCTGCGTACATGCTCAAATAAAAACGGTTGCATCTTAATGATACAACCGTTAAAACTAGTGATTCGTAGATTTTACTAATCTACTTTTTCCATTTTATTTAAAACTTTTTTTCGTTCCTCGTCAAGTTCTTTTTGCTTCTCATCAAGTTTTTGTTGTTTTTCGTCTAACTTCACTTGTTCTTCTGCAAGTTTTTCAAGATTTTTCCCTTTTTGAACTTTTTTGTCGAGTTTCTTTTGATCATCAGCGAGGCTTTTTCGATCCTCTTCTATTTTCTTTTGATCAGCGTCCAGCTTGTCGAGTTTTTCCTGATACTTCGCTAATTTCTCTGCACGTTTTTCCGCTTCTTCTTTTTCTTTTTCGGCTTCCTTCTGTGCTTCTTCTGCTTCTTTGGTCGCTTTTTCGGCTTCTTTTTGTTCTTTTTCAGCCTCCTTTTTTGCTTCCTCTTCTCCTTTTTCGCGTTCTTTTTCTTCTTTTGCAGCCTTTTCAGCCTCTTTTGCTTCCGATTCCGCTTTCTCTTTCTCTTCTTTCAGTTGTTTCTCTTTCTCTTTGGCTTCCTTTTCCGCTTTATCGATCGCCCCTTCTTGTTCGCTTTGAGCGCGTTCTGCTTCTTTTTTCGCCGCTTTTTCGGCTTCCTTATCGCGCTCTAGTTTGTTTGCGGCAGCAGCTTCTTCAAGTGCTATACGGCGTTGTTCGGCTTCTTCCTTGCGTTTACGAGCTTCTTCTTCTCGCTTCGCAATATCTGCTTCCAGTTGTTTTTGTTTTTCCTCAGATGCACCGTTCGCTCCATTGCGAATTTCTTCCGCTTCTTTACGCACTGCCTCTGCTTGTTGGTTGGCTTCTTCTGCCTCTTTACGCGCCTCTTCCGCTTCTTTCGAAATGGCTTCCGATTCCTGACGCAATTCTTCCTGACGACGAATCGACTCTTCTTTTTGTTTTGCGGCTTCTTCTACCGTCAGTTTTTCTTCCTCAATCTGTCCTTCGATCTTTGTTACTGTAGCGTTTGATTCTTCATTGATTTCTTCAACCGTCGCAGATTTTGAACGCATGATTACGTTGTAAGAACCACCACTTTCGAGTTTTATGTCTTTTAATTTCTCGGAAGCGTAAAGGCTGTGAAATACTTCAATAGAGACCAACTGACCCCCGTAAGACTTAACTTCAATCACAGCATTCCCAGAAGCATCTGTTGTGGCCGTGCCGATTGTCATGCGCTCGTGAACAATTTTTATCAATGCACCAGCAACAGGAACACCGTCACTTTTCACCATCACTGTCACGGAAACCGTTTCGTTTACTTCATTTTTTATTGTTGGAAGTTTCGTGAATCCTGATGCCTGTGCTCCAAGAGAACACAAAAACATAGACACAACAACATAAACCTTTTTCATACGTCTGTTTTTAGTAGGAATCTAAATATACTTAAATCCCGATTTAACGCCATCCTCTGAGCAAAAATAATTCCAATTTTTCCTGTACTTTTAACCCATGCAATTTTCAGAGGTCATTGGACAACAATCCTTGAAGGATCATTTGATTGATGAGGTGAAACACCAAAAAATCAGTCATGCCCAATTATTTCTTGGTAAACCAGGCTATGGCGTGTTACCACTTGCATTGGGCTTTGTTCAGTATTTGTTCTGCGAAAACCCAACAGAAACGGATAGTTGCGGTACTTGCCCATCGTGCAGAAAAGTTGCCCAATTGCAACATCCTGACCTGCATTTTTCTTTTCCAACCGTACAGGCAATCACGAAAGTTTCCAATGGGAATTTGGCGGAATGGCGATCACAATTGACTTCACAACCGTATTTCGATCTAAACCAATGGATCCAAAAGACGGATGTCCGCGAAAGAAAACCCATTATTGGCGTACAGGAAAGTGAAGAAATCATCAAAAAACTGAGTTTGCGTTCGTACGAAGGCGGGTATAAGGTGATGATTATTTGGATGGCAGAGGAAATGAACACTTCTTGTGCAAACAAATTGCTAAAAATCATTGAGGAACCTCCTAAAAACACACTGTTCATTCTGTGCGCAGAATCACAAGAAAGCATGTTGGCGACAATCATTTCTCGGTGTCAGGTGGTGAAAATTCCACGAATTTCTTTGGATGAATTATCACAGCACTTGAGAACCAAAATGAACCTGGGTGCTTCGCAGGCAGACAGTGTCGCGGCACGCGTGGACGGAGACTTTTTGGAAGCACAGGAATACCTTGGAGATCACGTCGAACAAGATGCCAATCGCGAGCTATTCATTCAATTGATGCGGGTATGCTACAAGAAAAATGTGCTGGAGATGATGCAATGGTCTGAATCCGTTGCTCAAGAAAGTAGGGAACAGCAAAAAACCTTTCTTAAATACGCGTTACACATGTTCCGTCAAAGCATGCTGCGAAATTATACTGAAAATCACTTAACACGTGTTTCCAGTGAAGAGAGCGCGTTTCTTGACAAATTTGCGACCTTCATTTCGGGAAACAATGTCTTCGATTTTATGAAAACTTTCAATGAAGCTCATTACCACATTGAACGCAACGCCAATGCCAAAATTCTCTTTATGAATTTATGTTTTAACGTGATGCGATACATTCACGTCGCCTAATTCTGCCGCTTTAAACAGACCAATATTAAAATCTTCAAACAACCGCCTCCAAACGAGAGCAGATAAATGTGTATTTTTAGACACGTAAACAAAGAAGAATATGGGTTGTGCGAGTTGTGGGGGAGGTAGTACTCCCGGCGGATGTAAGAACAATGGCACCTGTAGTTCTGGAGGTTGCAGCAAACTAGAGGTGTACAACTGGTTGGCAAACATGGAGTTGCCTAGTGGACAAACACCTTACGACATACTAGAAATTCGGTTTAAAAATAGCCGAAAAGGATTTTATAGAAACGCGAAAGGATTGAACCTACAAGTAGGAGACGTCGTCGCTGTTGAAAGTAGTCCTGGTTTTGATATTGGAGTCGTTTCAATTGTTGGTGAACTTACAAGAATTCAGGTCAATAAGAAAAGTCCGAATTTTAAACAGTCGGAAGCGCGAAAAATTTTGCGCATCGCGACACAAGAAGATATTGATAAATGGATCAAAGCACGTTCTTTGGAGCGTGAAGTCATGTATAAATCGCGAACATTAGCGGTTAATATCGGACTGGAAATGAAAATTTCCGATGTTGAATATCAAGCGGATTTAACCAAAGCAACATTTTATTACACTGCAGAAACGCGTGTCGATTTCCGTCAGCTGATCAAAGACATGGCGGATGAGTTCAAGATACGAATTGAAATGCGCCAAATTGGGGCGCGACAGGAAGCTTCCCGTTTGGGAGGAATTGGCTCTTGTGGTCGGGAGTTATGTTGTTCTACCTGGTTAACAGATTTCCGATCGGTTTCGACTTCTGCGGCACGGTACCAGCAATTATCCTTGAATCCGCAAAAGTTGGCAGGACAATGCGGAAAACTGAAATGTTGTTTGAACTATGAGCTGGACATGTACCTCGATGCCATCAAAGCATTTCCAAAAGGCGATTTAAAACTTCGCACCGAAAAGGGAACAGCAACGCACATTAAAACGGATGTTTTCAAAAAACAAATGTGGTATGCGTATGATGGCGATAAAGGAGCCGGATCTGGTTTGGTGCCGTTACATCCCGATCGTGTTCGTGAAATTATTGCATTGAATCGCGACGGAAAAAAACCGATTGATCTCAACGACTTCATCGAGGCCGTGGTGATCAAGGAGCCAGACTACACCAACGTGGTTGGACAAGATAGTTTGAATCGTTTCGAACATCACTTTAAAAAGAAACGCAAAAAACGCCCTGCAGGAAATCGCGCAAAAAATCCAGGTGCATCCAACGAAACAGGCGCGAAAAAAGCAGGACCTCCAAGATCTAAAAAGCCGCAAACAAAGAAGCCAACAGCGAGTAAAAACCCTGAAGACAAGTCAGGTACTGCGCCGGCAAAACCAAGAGGCAATAGACGCAATAATCGCAGACGTAATCCAAATAACAATGACAAACCTTCGTAAGCTATTTTTGGTGCTACCACTGTTTTTGATGTTCGGGTGCACAGAAGCGCCCTTCTATGAGAAAGTGTATTCATTTGACAAGCAAGAGTGGAAGCAAGATCAAAAAATGAAATTTGTGGTCGACATCCAGGATTTGGATAAAACATACGATTTTACATTGTCGCTGCGGACAACAACGGACTACAAATACAGCAACCTCTGGATGTTCATGAAAACAATTGCACCAGATGGATCTACGGGAAGAGAGCCCATTCAATTATTGATTACCAATCCCGATGGAAGTTGGGTAGGCACTAAATCAGGCTCGGTGGTAGAAACACCGTTGTATTTTAAACAGCGTAAAATGCCACTCAAAGGAAAGTACACGTTTATACTCGAACAGGGAATTACCGACTCGAAAGTAACAGACGTTCTGGATTTAATCTTCCGAGTAGATTTCGCAGAAAAAGCGACCAAATAATTAGAACGAGTAATCGTACGAAAGAGCGATGACATGGCGAAGACCTTCATCGGCCGCTCGAAACTTTTTATCTAATTGGTATTTGAATGAGAAGCCGTGGTTTCCTTTCGTGTCTACCTTAGCACCAAAAGCCAAACGCATTTTATCAAACTGACGACCGTTTTTACCCAAATTGGGGTTGTAGAAAAATTCCGCACTTGCCACAGGGGTCAAAAAGAAATTTTTAATGTCGTATGAAAGTTCTGGTTTGAATCGAATTGCCTGATCAAAGTCGGCGTTGTAATCCGTGTTTCCTCCCAGTTGTGCAAAAGCATATTGGTACCGTAATCGCAGGCTGTAGGACAGGCGCTTGTAATTCTCATCAAACTTTGCGTTGACATTGATTCTATGAGAAGGTTTGTAATTTCCGTATTTATTACGATCGATGATAAATCGATATTCCAACGAAGGCTTAAACCACTTCGCTACTTTGTAATCCATGCCAATTTGCGGAAAGAATGTTGCCACACCTTGATCGTCAAAACGGGAATTTAACTCAAAATTCCAGTCTGATTTTTTGAAAAGATCACCAGAAATGCCTGCTTTTGCCCAAACCATAAATTCGTCGTTCTGCCCAAAAGACAAAAACGAGAGCGTTGAGACAATAAAGAAGAGTTTAATTTTCATAAGAAATTTTAAAGACGTTTGTAAACGTTAAGCGTACCCAAATCAACCACCTCTTTTTTATCGCTAATAGTAACGGTTTTAATGGTTACAGTTTTTCCGCTATAACACGTAGACTGTTGACTGTTGTTGCAATCTTCGTAATAAAAAATGCGGTAGTTTCCAGGCTCAAGGTTGCGGAACTTAAAGGTGCCATCATAGGATGTTTTTATATCATCATCAAAATACGTTTGATCTGGATCATCACCGTAAATAATAAAAACATCGAATTTTTCGGCGTCGTATTCGTTGATGAGGTTTTCAGCGGCATCATACACCTTAATGTGCATTTTTCCTTCGATGGTAGCGGCACCACCTGGACCTTCAACTTTAGAACAACCAGCCAAAGGAAGGGTTAATAACAGCAATCCAATAATAGAAAGAATGGAAATTCTCTTCATAGTGTTTAATTTTTAATCTCTGAATTTAAAAGGAAATGACCGTGTCAATCGCCCAAAATCATTTTTAATAACGAATCGAATATACAAATAGTTAGCAATTTCTTAATAAATAAATAATCAAAGCAATCATAGTTTTCAATTTTAAACACGAAATACATCCGTAGAAACTCAACCTTTTAAAGATAATTATCGTCTTTCTAGCGGCTTGCATTAGGGAAATGCGAACATATTTCGTAATATTGATAGAATCCTCCAATAGGAGGTTAATTGCTATATACTCATGAAACAACGAATAAAATCTGTGAGAGGAGCCTTATTTCTTGCCCTCTTCATGGTAACAAGCGCGACTGCTTGGGGTCAAATTATCATCAACGAATACTCTTGTTCGAATATGACAGGACCAACGGATAATTACGGAGAACGCGAAGATTGGATTGAATTGTTCAATACAACTGCAACCCCCTTTGATTTGACGGGTTTTTATCTTTCGGATAAATCTGGAAACTTGTTGAAATGGCAAATTCCGAGTGGAACAGTTCCTGCGAATGGGTATACTGTGGTAATGTGCTCGGGAAGAAATACGGTAAATGCGGGTCAATTGCACCCAAACTTCAACCTAAAACAAACACAAAACGAGTGGATCATCCTAACCAATTCCACAGGAACAGTGATGGACTCCTTGCGCATTATTCACATGACGAAAGCCGATCATTCGGTAGGAAGATCTACAAATGGAGCGCCTGACTGGAAATTATTTACCACTCCAACTCCAGGGGCGGCAAATACAGGAGCCTTGCCATTTTATGAGCCTAAACCAGTCATGAGTCTTACGCCTGGATTCTACACAGGACCACAATCTGTGACACTTACTTGTGCGAATGCGTCAGCAACCATCCGATATACAACCAACGGTTCTGATCCAACGCCGACATCGACGGCTTATACAGGCCCAATTAATATTACCAGTACAACAGTGCTTCGAGCCGCTGCTTTTGGAGCAAATCCGTCAAGTTTTACGGAAACAAACACCTATTTTATCGACGAAAACCATACGGTTCCAGTCGTATCTGTGTGTAGTGACGGCGTATTTAGCCTTGTAGCAAACGGAAACCAATCAGGAGGAAACCGTGTGGGAGGTTTTGAACTTTTCGAACAAGACGGCGCATTTATTGACGAAGGAGAAGGACATTTTAACAAACATGGAAATGATTCCTGGTCCTACTCCCAAAGAGGGTTTGACTTTATCATGCGGGATCAATTTGGTTACAACGATGATATCGACCATTTACTATTCCCATCAGACACAGATCGCAGCAGCTTCCAACGATTGATTTTAAAACCAGGAGCGAGCGACAATTACCCTTTTGAATCGGGCGGAGCTCATATTCGTGATGCCTTTGTACACACCCTTTCCATTCGCGCCGACATGTTGTTGGACGAAAGAACCTGGCGTCCGTGCGTCGTTTATTTGAACGGACAATATTGGGGCGTTTACGAATTGCGCGAAAAAGCAGATGATCACGATTACACAGAGTATTATTACGATCAAGACAAATTCAATCTTCAGTATTTGAAAACATGGGGCGGTACATGGGAAGAATACGGTGCGCCAAACGCTCAAACTGATTGGACAACCCTTCGCAATTTTATCATGGCGAACAACATGGGACCAGGACCAGATTACGATTACGTAAAATCCCAATTGAAATGGGCGTCTCTTTGCGACTATTTTATGTTTAATTCATACGTGGTAAACCAAGACTGGTTGAATTGGAATACAGCTTGGTGGCGTGGAATGAATCCTGCGGGATCAAAAAAGAAATGGCGCTACACGCTTTGGGATATGGATGCAACGTTTGGACACTATATTAATTATACGGGAATTCCAGACCCAACAGCGAATGCAGATCCATGTAACGCTGAAAACCTTCCCAACCCAGGAGGTCAAGGACACACGGACATCCTTGAAAAATTAATCAACGAAAACTCAGACGTAGAACAGTACTATGTAACGCGATATGTGGATTTGGTAAACACCTACTTTTCTTGTGCTTACATGAATCAACTTTTGGACAGTATGTTAAACGAGATCACACCAGAAATGCCAGGACAAGTGGCGAGATGGGGTGGTTCAATGGGACAATGGCAAAGTAACGTGCAAGACCTGAAAGATTTCATCGATGCACGTTGTATCGCGTTGGAACAAGGGTTGATCAACTGTTATAACCTTACAGGGCCGTACGACGTTGTTTTTGACGTAACGCCAGTGAATTCAGGAACATTAAAAGTGAATTCGATTTACCCACCTTCGTACCCATGGACCACACAGTACTATGGTAATATAAATACCATTACGATCGCTTATCCAGAACCTGGTTTTATGTTTGATCACTGGGAATTTGCGGTAGGACCGATGAACCAGGCAATTACCATTGACACGAATGGTGTAATGTTGACAGCCAATGATTCCATTATAGCTGTTTTTGTTCCAGATATTCCAGATGCAGATGGAGACGGTGTTCCAGATGCAACCGAAGCAACAGACGGAACCGATCCAAACGATCCATGCTCCTATTTAATTACGTCGGTGTCTATTTCAGTGACGTCAGGAGCAGATTGTGACGGTGACGGTTTTAATGATGCAGATGAAATTGCCAACGGATCCAATCCTTTTGACCCGTGTGACCCAGATGATTCAGACGCACAATGTCAAGTAGATACTGACGGTGATGGAGTTTCTGATCTTGCTGAAGCTGCAGGAGGAACAGACCCGAACGACCCGTGTTCTTATAATGTCGCGGCGGTGGTATTGCCTGTAATTTCAGGTGCTGATTGTGATAATGATGGAATTTCAGACGAAGTGGAAATTGGAAACGGTACGGATCCATTCGATCCTTGTGATCCAAACGCTTCAGGAATTGAATGTGCAACAGGAATTCACATTCCGTCTGCATTCTCTCCGAATGGGGACAACAACAATGATGTTTTCAGTATGGTAATAGGAAAAGACGTTGTTGCCTTCACAATTCACATCTATGATCGTTGGGGAAATCACATTATCTCTTCTAGCGAGAAAGATTTTGAATGGGACGGAACGCACAACGGAACACTTTGTAACAGCGGTGTGTTTGCATATATGTTAGAGGCAACCTTTGACGATGGTCATGGCGAATTGCTCTCAGGAAACATCACTTTATTACGTTAAACCATGAAGAAACTTATTCTCACAGCAATTGGATGGTGTGCTCTTTATGGAGCCGTTGCACAAGACTTACATTTTACCCAAACAATTCAAACCCCGCAGTTGATTAATCCCGCTGCGGTTGGGGTTTTTGACGGCTGGGAACGTGTCATCATTAATCACCGAAATCAGTGGTTAGGAGCAGCAACACAATTTTCCTCAACAGCCATAGCAGCCGATGCCAATTTTGGAAAAACACCGATGAACGATCGCGCGTATTTGGGCGTTGGCTTGATGTTTTTTAATGATGCAGGCGGCGATGGAAAATTTGGAAACCAACAAGGAGCATTAACGGTGAGCGGAATTCTGCCTATGGGAGGATATGGTCATACGCTTTCTGCTGGACTGCAAGGTGGCTACGGTCAACGCAGTGTAAACGTGGCGAACCTAACTTTTATGAGTCAATGGGATGGAAATGGTTTCGACCCTACAATGTTGAGTGGCGAAGGAAATATCGGAAGTTCGTTTGTCTACCTCGATGCTTCTGCAGGATTAATGTATATGTTCGATGGTGGAAACAGTACTTTTTCGCGAAACAATGATTTCAAATTTCAATTGGGAATTTCAGGATATCATTTGAATGCTCCTGAATTGAAGTTCAATACGGGCGTTTCGGAAGAACGGATGCACCGCAAATACGTTGCTCATGCTCGTGTTATTGCCGAGGTAGCGGGTTCACGATAGTCTGTTGATGCTTCGGCAGCACAATTTATTCAGGGGGGACATTATGAAATCATTTTAGGAGGATTGATACGTTACCGCTTTGAAAACGGAACGAAGATTACTGGATTATCCCACAATGCATACTTCGCCTTTGGATCGTATTTCCGAGTTAAAGATGCTTTGGTTCCTTCCGTTATGATTGACTGGAGAGGCTTTCAATTCGGTATGTCTTACGATGTAACCGTTTCAAAATTGAGAACAGCGTACACCGGATCACTAGAGTTTTCGTTGGCCTACACCAATATGCACGACTCACTCTTTAAAGTGAAACGAAGACGCTTCTAACAACGTATTATTTGCGTACAAGACTTTTGAAACCGGAAACAATACGTTTTCGGAAAAAAAGAACCAACAATAAATACGGAACAGCCATAAGGTAAAGGATTCCGTAATTGATATTGGTTCCAAAGGAAGCTTCCTCAGAACCGCCATGCCCAGAACCTTGCTCTGAAAGCATTTTACACTGAGAACACCCTTGACCAAAAGCCAAGTCGACAAGCAATACTGCTACGAAAAGCAAAACGATTTTGTGACCTGTTTTCATAGTACAAAATTACGCATTTTGAATCAGAAGTAATAATGAAGGATTTAACCGTTACTTTCAGCGATTGCGAGGTGTCCCGAAATAACGAAATTTCCGCTACATTTGTTCCTATGAAATGGTTGATTTTATGTCTTATTGGTGTTGCAATTGTAACTTCTACAACGTCTTGTGATTCGGGAAAAACCGAAGTAACAAGCAATGCAAAACCAGATCTTGATAGTTTATTGAATTTATATCCTGACAGTGTTCCCTTGTTGGTGAAGCGCGGTGAACACTATTTTAAGGAGTACGAATACGAACTAGCGCTTAAGGATGCAGCAAAAGCATATCGCTTAAACAAGAAAAATCAGCAGGCAAAACTATTGTTTGCAGAAGTAATCAATAACCGACCTTCGAGAACACCAGAAGAAGTTGCTACCGCGCAAACGTTGTACAAACAAATCATTCAAAAGGATGGAAAAAATGTGCGGGCTTTGGTTGGTCTAGCAGCGACATATTCCTTTCAACAGGATTTCGAGAAGTCATTTAAAAACATCAACAAAGCACTTCGTATTGATCGCCATTACAGAGATGCGTATGTATTGAAAGGCTCTAATTACATGCAATTAGGTAAAAAGGATCAGGCGATTTCTTCCTATGAAACCGCTGTGCAACAAGATCCTCAATTTTATGAAGCCTATTTCTTTTTGGCCAAAATTTACGAGCAAGACGGAAACCCTCAGTGCGTGGAGTACTACAGAAACGCGTATGAATTGCGTCCAGATTCGAGAGAAATCAAATACAATTTAGCCTATGCGCGTCAAAGCTTTGAGGACATTGATGGTGCTACGGAATTGTATCGAGAAATGGCTACTGATACGGTTTCTTTTTATGCCAATCGCGGCTTGTTTCACCTGGGATACCTCAAGCAATTTGTAGCAGAGGATATTGACAGTGCGATGTACTTCTATCGAAAAGCATTGCAAGTGGAACCGCGCCATGTTGAGTCGTGGCATAATTTAGGTGTCTGTTACGACAAACAAGGTGATATTCCGGAAGCGTTACGAAGCTTTGGGAATGCACTGAAATACGATGAAAATTTTGAGTTGTCTCGTAAATATGCAGACAGCATTCGTTTTCTTTTTTAATGCCGTTACAACCCAAATATCTTCTGCTTTTATCGGATGCACTTATTCCATTGCTGGGTTTTTTTGTCTGGGACTGGAGTCTTTATTTTATTCTTCTTTTCTATTTTTTAGACTTGATTGCACGGGAAGTAATTACGCACCTTAAAACAAAAAAAATCTACGCAGAACAGGGATTAACGAATACTTCGAAGTGGACGCGTTTCGGAATGTTAAGTGCGGGACTTTTAATGCTTTCTTTCATGTTAATTCACAACGCAATGCGAGTGATTCAGCCGGGAATTGATTTTATAGAAGAAGCACGGTTGTTTTGGGAGTACAAAGAACTCGGGATACAACAAGGTTTTTTGTTGATTCCTTTGGTTGGGTACGCGGCTTATGCACAATACAAAATGCAATTTTTAATGTTGGGCCGTGCACGTACAACCCTAATGGACACAGTCTGGAAGCAGCACATAAAATCCCTCCTTTTTATCATCGTTGGCGCAGTTTTTTCGATCGGCTTGGCTTTTGTCTTTCCTGTTTCGGAAGTCGTATTTGTACTTGGAATTGTGTTGGCGGCAGCCTTGTTTACCCTTTTTCTCGACAAACAATAGTTGCCAAGAATCGTTGGTTATTTTTTCTCCAGCGATAGATACCTTTCTATTATCGAATTCACCGTTTCAGGGGCTTCATACATGCACAAGTGTCCAGCGTTTGGAACAAGTTCAAATTCTTTCGATTGCAACAGGTTTTTGTGTAGAACACCGTGTTTTTCCCAGGAAGTTACCTGGTTTTCAGTACCCCAGATGAGCAAATGGTCTGGTGTATTTTCGGGATTGTAATAACGGTCCAAATTGAAGGTGTCTGCAGCAAAAAGCAACTGTATCCGAGCCTGAGATTGTTTTTCGGATTTAAATTTTTCGACATAACGGCGAAAAAGGGAACTCTCACGCGGAGGGTTTTTCCCAAACAATATTTTTGGAAACTGATACTTAATGGGTGTTTTAGTCGCACCAAATTGCAGGATGGAACCAAAGATTTTTTTTGATTTTGGTCGACCATTCAAGTACATCAAATAGCGACGCATGATCGGAGAGCGAACCACAAGGTTTCCTGGACAGATATTAAAAATCAACAATTTAGACACCTTGTCGGGATGATGTAGGGAATAATTTAGTGCTACAGATCCGCCGATGCAATTTCCGATCAAAATCAGATGGGTAAGTGCTTTTTCATCGATGAAGGACTGAAGCGTTTTCGTTAATAAATCCAACGTGATATTTCCTTCGGGTTTGTCCGATTCTCCAAAACCTGGCCAATCAAGAGCGTATACGTGATATGCTTCCGTAAAATACCGAATCTGATACTCCCAACTATGCCAAAATCCTCCCCCGTTGTGGAGAAAAATCATCGGTTGCCCAGAACCTCCTGAAACATAATTGATGTCCAGCCCATCCAAACGTATTTTGTGTTCCGTTACATTCATGCTATAGCTCACAGTTTGTTCCCACGAGAAGCGGTTAACGAAGATACGACATATGAAAGAACGGGTAAAATCAAAGAAGGGAATTCGTGATTCGTGTTGATTTTTGTCGATGAACAATTGATAGCTTCGGGTCGATAAAGTCAGTATATTTGCGCAAATATTTTTAACCTATACCGCAATTATGAAAACAAAAACCCACGGTTTTTCAACCTTAAAAACGCTCTGTTTTACGGCTGTTTTACTACTTAGTTTGTCAGGAAACAACGTGTACTCACAGACCTATGCCGCAATACCTTATTACACGGGGTTTGAAGCGGGACTTGGCACTGAATGGACAGCAACAAGCTCTATGGCAGGAACGAATATTGAAATTATTCAAACGGGAACCTTAACGTGGAGTACGCAGACAGCGTATTCGTACGCAGGTAACTATTTCCTCGGAATGGATTATGGAACGGGAGGTTCATATAACTTAAATCAAGCAGATTTGCACCTGAACCCCCAAGGTTTTTCAGGATTACGCTTGTCCTTCCAATGGGCAGAGTGGAACGATGAATCAGAAGTAGAAGACGGTGTTTTTATTTCTGACGATGGCGGAAGCACTTTCACGAAAGTGTTGGATCTCAATGGTGCGTCATATACGGATTTGGTTTATACGCATTTTGATATGAGTCTCGATAGTATCAATACGATACACGGACTTACGTTCTCCTCACAATATATCGTTCGTTTCCAACAATACGATAACTATTACTTTGCTGGAGGAAATGATGGGCACCTTTATGATGAAATCAGCGTGTATCAAACCTGTGCTACGGGTTCATTTATGACGGCATCTGCGTGTGAATCGTATACTGTACCAAGTGGAAATCAAACGTATACAACTTCTGGAGTTTATTTTGACACTTTGGTAAATTCGGTGTTGTGTGATAGTATTATTACAATTGATCTTACGATAAATACGCCGGCGTACACAAGCTTCACAGCAGTCGTTTGTGAATCGTTTTTATCTCCAGCTGGAAACACCTACACAGCTTCAGGGCTTTATTCTGATACACTTACGACCACTGCAGGTTGCGACAGTATTATCGCGATTGACCTTACGGTTAACGTACCAGCGGCAACAAGTATCACAGAATCGACTTGTGGCGCATATTTATCGCCTGTAGGGAATACCTATACGGTTTCGGGGATTTACTACGACACACTTGGTACAATAGCAGGGTGTGATAGTATCATTACTATTGATCTCACAGTTAATTATTCCGATTCCGCTAG
>JBNKGN010000012.1:0-19838 GCA_050289845.1 Crocinitomicaceae bacterium
CTTAGTCATGAAAAAATCAACTCTTCCTTTCATACTTCTTCTCTTGGGATTCCTTGGGATGCAAGCTTGTTCCGATGACCGTGAATCGGTCACAGTTCGTTCTGAAGACATTGTTGAATCGGTGTATTCCAGTGTCGTTGTTGAACCACAAACGATGTATCAAATCAATTCAACGGTTTCTGGCTATATTAATGCCATTCACTTCGGTGTGGGAGATCGCGTACAAGCTGGCGATATCATCTTTGAGATTCGTGATGTGCAAGGAGACAATAGCACCTCCAATGCACAACTGGCTTATCAATTGGCACAAAAAAACTACTCGGGTGATCAAAGTGCACTAGACGATCTAAAACTTGAGATTGAAAATGCGCGTTTAAAACGAAAAAATGATTCCATCAATTACCAACGCAACCTTTCTTTGTTTAAAAAAGACCTGATCACGCAAGCGGAAATGGAACAAAGCGAGTTGTTATACACCAGTGCTAAAAATGCCTACAGTTCACTACTGAACCGAAGAAAGCGAATGGAGCGTGAACTGAAATTGTCCATGGAACAAGCACGCAATAATTACACAGCTACATTGTCCCGGTCCAAAGACGCCATCATTAGTTCAAATATCGATGGCAAAATCTACGATATCACTAAAGAACCTGGAGAATTGGTCTTGATGCAAGAAAGTATTGCTATTGTCGGATCGGATGACGCTTTTGTACTGAAAATGCGGATCGATGAAGTAGATATCACGAAAGTTCAGCTTGGTCAAAAAATCATTATTTCTCTGGAGGCATACAAAAACCAGGTTTTCGAAGCAGAAGTCACTCGTGTCGCTCCCAAAATGGACGCACGTACCCAAACCTTTGAAATCGAAGGAAAATTCACGAAATCTCCCAAAACGCTGTACATGGGACTAACGGGCGAAGGGAATATCGTTATCCAAAAACGCACAGATGTCTTGGTAATTCCATTGGAATATTTATCGGAGCAAAATACCGTGGAAACCGACGATGGTCCACAAAAAGTGAAAGTAGGTGCGCGGAGTTTAAGTCACGTCGAAATCCTTTCCGGACTGAAAAAAGGCGACCGCATTTATAAACCCGAATAATGAAGCTCAACATCATATTAAGCATTGCCAAAACGCACCTTCTTTCCAAGAAGAAACAATCGCTGATCGCGGCTTTGGGTGTTACTTTTGGTATCGGTGCATACATCATTTTGATGAGTTTTATGACGGGACTGAACGGCTTGTTGGACGGTATGATTTTGAACCGAACGCCACACGTGCATTTGTACAACGAAGATGCCCCAAGTCAGCGCCAGCCAATTGATCAATCGCCCGACTACAAAGAAGCCAGGAATTTCGTGTTTTCAGTAAAACCCTTGAAAAAGCGAAAAGAAATTCACAACGCCTTGCCGATCATGAATTTGTTGCGTGAGAGTCCGGATGTAAAAGGTGTAACGCCACAGGTACAGGCGCAAGCGTTCTATTTAGCAGGGTCCACGCAACTCAATGGTGTTTTACTTGGGGTTGATGTGATTGCTGAATCTCAATTGTACAATCTGGATGATTACATCGTAGTGGGCTCCACCCAAAATCTCGTTTCCAATGAAAATGGGATTCTTCTCGGTCGCGGTGTCGCGAAAAAATTATCCTTGAATGTCGGCGATATCATTCAAATTGGCACAGTATCGGGCGATCTATATCCGCTGAAAATTGTGGGGTATTATCAGTCGGGATTGGCGGAGATCGACAACGTTCAAAGCTATGTCAACCTGAAAACCGCACAGCGCATTTTAGGAGAGTCGAAAAATTACATTACCGACATCAACCTGAAGCTAAACGATATGGAAAAAGCGCCTGCGCTCGCTGCTGATTTGGCCCTCAAATATGATGTAACGGCAAAAGACATACAAAGCGCGAATGCACAATTTGAAACAGGTTCTTCTATCCGAAATTTGATTTCGTATGCCGTATCGATAACCTTGCTCATTGTCGCAGGATTTGGAATTTACAACATCCTAAACATGTTGATTTACGAGAAAATGAATGATATCGCGATCTTAAAAGCGACTGGTTTTTCTGGGAGGGACGTCCAATATATTTTCTTGAGTCAAGCCATGATTATCGGATTCGTAGGAGGTGTGTTGGGACTCTTACTCGGTTATGGAGCTTCTTATGCCATTAGCAAAGCACCGTTTGAAACAGAAGCCCTCCCTACGATCAAAACCATGCCTGTGAACTTTCAGGCGTCGTATTACGTGATCGGAATGGCATTTGCCATAATATCAACCTTTTTTGCAGGATACCTCCCGTCTCGAAAAGCGGAACGAATCGATCCTGTGGATATAATTCGTGGACAATAATGGGAGCCATCTTAACAGCGAAAAACATCAATAAATATTTCCGAGAACCTGTTAATTTTCATGTATTGAAAAACATTTCATTGGAAATCCAATCGGGAGAATTTGTATCTATTATGGGGAAATCGGGTTGCGGAAAGTCGACCTTACTCTACATCCTCTCGACGATGGACACGGATTTTGACGGTGAGCTATACATCAAAGATCGATTGATCTCTGGTTTGTCTCAAAACGACTTGTCCCGCATTCGTAACGAGCAAATCGGGTTTGTTTTTCAATTTCATTACCTGCTCGCCGAATTCAGTATTCTGGAAAATGTGATGCTTCCTGCGAAGAAATTAGGAATTAAATCTCTGGAAGAAATCGAGCACGATGCCATGCAAAAATTACGTCTGCTTGAGATCGAAGACCAGGCCTTGAAACTTGCCAGTCGGGTGTCGGGTGGACAAAAACAGCGGGTAGCCATTGCACGAGCATTGATCAACAATCCCGTAATCATCATGGGCGACGAACCCACTGGAAATCTCGATAGTAAAAATGCAGACAATGTCTTCAATATCTTCAAAGAGATCTCTCATGAAGAAGGGCTGTCACTTCTAATAGTAACGCACGACGAAGATTTCGCGCAACGCACCGATCGAATTATCACAATGGAAGATGGGATTATTTTAGATTAATCGCCTTCTTTACTTGCTGACTTTAAATGATTTCAAAAATTTTTGTGCTTTCTTCTCGTCCCAATTGCTCTTAGGTCCAACGGCGGTGACCTGATATTGCATTTGATCAATCAGTACTACTTTGTAAACCCCCGTTAATTGGTTCGTTGGGATATTGAGTCGGGCCTGAAGTCCGTTTTGACCATTCACTTTCCAGACAGATTCTTCACTAATTTCACCTCCGAGCACTTCGTTAAAACTGTTGAGTGATTCTTTCGCTAATCCTTCATGGTCGGTAAGAACGTTTGCGTGAATCGTGTAACTCACAAAAAAGACCATCTCATCTGACTGGGATTGAATCTTCACTGTTTTCACATCCGTATCCTCATTTTGAGAAACGGAAAATTCAGCGGGAAATGTCACCGAAATTTTTCCCTCCGTTGACGAATACTTGAATTTTGGCGGAGCGATGGAAGTAAATCCAACAAATAAGAGAAGGAGTGCACTGCTAAATAAGATACTTTTCATAGCGTTAGGTGATTGAACATGTAAATAATAACTCTAAGTTGAGAAAAATTATGGAATAAACGTGCTTTCAAAGAAAAACAAATGTACCTAAGTCTCAACGTTTTTAGGAGTTCTTTCGTTATCTTTCTAGCGCGAAACCTTTGGAAAAAAATGAATCTCCAAACGCTTCTGGTACGCAGGATTAAAAGACGGATAGAAAATGAAATTATTTTTACTTCTTATTGTTTTGGCGGGATTCATCTCTTGTAAAAAAGACAAACCGCAAGCACCAGATTACCGAGATGCAGTCGTTGGGGAATACACTGGAATACGGGTAATCACTACCTTACCAGATACTACGGGACTTGTTAGTGACACAACGCTGGCAACCGTTTTTCTTACAAAGTCTACTGTGGACACCATGGTAATCATACGTTTCGATCCTGATACTTATGGCGAGATTCCTTTCGCATATAGTGGCGGTGAATTTTATACCTACTATTTAGGACCACATTCTCCAACCCTTAGTGTGGAGGGCGATGAACTACACTTTAAACATCAACCTGGCTTAGGGCCTTATTGGGTGGAATATTTCGCTCAAAAAAATCCTTGATCCCTCTTTTTGGATTCTTTGAATCACGCTTGACCTGGTATCAAAGGAAATAGCACATTTGAAACCTGTGACCAACATTTGCTGGAATGTTGAAATCAATTCCTACCTTTAAAGCAAGGCAAGGTGCATTTTCTTATTCATCGCTGCCTAGCGTGTTGTTTCTAGTTTCAATGATCGATGGAATTTCGTTTGAATCGCAAAGTGTCAAAAATATGAAGGAACAAAAAAAATTATCGGTACTCGCGTCTACTGCAATCTGTGGCAATGATATCAGCTCCTCCGTTTTATACGTCTCGGCTCTGGCCATCGCATTTGCGGGACAATATGCATGGATTACACTTCTCATCGTTTCGCTCGTCCTTTTTCTGTTTAGGAAAATATACGGAGAAGTCGTAGGTGCCTTGCCTTTAAATGGTGGTGCTTACAACGCATTATTGAATACGACAAGTAAATCCACAGCTTCATTCGCCGCCACGCTCACCCTTTTGTCTTATATGGCAACTGCCGTTATTTCCGCCAATGAAGCCATTCATTATCTCCACCACTTGATTCCTTCAATCCCAGTAATAGTAGCGACCATTGTCTTACTAGGTTTTTTCGGACTGCTAACCATCGCAGGGGTCTCTGAATCCGCCAAAGTAGCCATCGGTATTTTTCTTTTTCATCTGGCTTCGTTTGTTCTTCTGAGTGGTTTTATCATTTTCTTCCTGCTTCAAAATGGGATCGACTTATTTTTCGACAATTGGCACTTTCCGACCACCGGCGGCAGCATCAGTAATGCGATTTTCCTTGGATTTGCAGCTTCGATGTTAGGGGTTTCGGGATTTGAAAGCTCGGCAAATTTTGTTGAGGAACAACAGCAAGGCGTTTTTCCAAAAACGTTAAAGAACATGTGGATCGTCGTGAGTATTATCAATCCACTTACGGCCCTT
Organism: Crocinitomicaceae bacterium; assembly: GCA_050289845.1. Lineage (GTDB taxonomy): Bacteria > Bacteroidota > Bacteroidia > Flavobacteriales_D > Crocinitomicaceae > UBA4466. The sequence continues at coordinate 5,067 of JBNKGN010000012.1, forward strand.
TTTGCCTTGTCGCTCTTCGCTTTGCCTTTGCTTCAAAGTGATGCCTATCAAAACACGCTTTTAATCGAAATGGCATCACACGTTGGAGGAAACTGGTTGGCGATTTTAATTGGTATTGACGCCTTTTTAGTGCTGAGTGGCGCCGTCCTTACAAGTTTTGTTGGGGTTACGGGTTTGCTTGAGCGAATGGCACTTGACAGAATTTTACCGCAGTATTTTTTAAAGAAAAACAAGCGTGGAAGTTCCTATCGGATCATTCTTGTCTTTTTGTGTTTAACCATTTCAGTGCTACTAATCACCAGAGGAGATGTGCAAGTTTTGGCCGGTGTTTATACCATTTCCTTTTTGTCCGTAATGGCTTTGTTCGGAATTGGAAATATCCTCTTAAAAGTGAGGCGCAATTCCTTGCCACGCCCTGAAAAAGCAGGTTGGTTTTCAATCCTCATTGCGATCACCGCTGTGATTGTTGCACTGATTGGAAACGTCGTTATGGAGCCCAAAGAAGGGGTTCCAAGCAATTTATCGGTTTTTCTGGAATATTTCATTCCCTCGATTATTTTCATCGTGGTCATGCTGAACAGAACAATGCTCCTGAAATTTCTAATGAAAGTCATTCACTCTATTTTTGATCCATTTAGAAATATGGTGATGCGAACCGACGAAAAAATACTCTCAGTCATTGACACTATTAACTCGCAGGAATTTGTCTATTTCACCAAGGACGATAATGTCGAAACCTTGAATAAGGTGATGCTTTACATTCAAAAGAATGAGCATACAAAAAAACTAAAAATCGTGACGGCAACAGGCAATGGAACGACAATCACGGATCAATTTAGAAATGACCTGCTAGTGGTTGATCGAGAATATCCATTGATTAAAATCGAATTCATTGAGCTGGAGGACAATTTTGGTCCCGATCTCATTAACCAATTGTCAAAAGATTGGGGAATTCCAATCAACTTTATGTTTATCGGTTCTCCAGGAGATCACTTCCCCTACAGAGTGGAGGAACTCGGGGGAGTACGATTGATCATATAATTCTGCGAGACAACGCGTTCTATTTTTTCGACATCTCAAAGGCATCTCTTTTCGGTGTGCGCTTTTTTTGGATCGGAACCTCCTTCTGAAATCTTCGAATCATGTAATTCCTTTCACTAATTGTGTAAGTGATTAAATAGAAACTAGGTATATCTTTGGGTAGACACGTTATTGCTTTATGTAAGGTGACCAGGATTTATACAGCAATTCAACTAAAATCAATCGATATGAAAAAGAACATGGGATCTGCAGACCAAATGATTCGCATTGGACTTGCAATGATCATTGCGGCACTTTACTTCTCACATGTAATCACGGGAATTTTAGCCGCGATTTTAATCATCGTTTTGGGAATCCTTGTCGTGACGAGTCTTTTCAGTTTCTGTCCCTTGTATTATCCTTTTGGCTTTCGGACGAATAAGAATGCTAAAAATCACGAACGTTTTGCTAACCACAAGCACTCTAACAAACCCTCGGAGGATTAAAATTTCTTGCTATTTAAACATTGAGCTCCGTTGCTGAAAATGCTCTGAATTCACTCCCATCAATCAACGAACTTTATTCTTCCAAGGTCACAAAATCAAACAATTTCACGTCGAGCAAATGGGATGGATTGACCTGCTTCATAGCGTTGAAAATCGACGTCGAACGTCCTGGGAATTCCGTGTCCCAATCCTTGATCATCTGTTTGACTTTTTTACGCATCATGTTCTCTTGCGATCCACAAAGCGTGCAAGGAATAATCGGAAAATTGCGTCCGTCTGCATAGGTTTCAATCTCTGCTTCTTTGCAAAATGCCAATGGACGAATCACCACATGTCGCCCGTCATCCGTTTTATATTTCGCTGGCATCGTTTCAATCCGTGATCCGTTAAACAAGTTCATAAAGAAGGTCTCCAAAAGATCGTCGCGATGGTGTCCAAGCGCAATTTTCGTGGCGCCGATTTCATCTGCAATGGTGTACAAATTACCCCGTCGCAATCGCGAACACAAACTACACATCGTATTTCCCGGCTTGATTTTATCCATCACAATGCTGTACGTGTCTTTCTCAACAATTTTAAATGGAACCCCCAATTCGGTAAGGTATTTCGGTAGCACTTCTTCAGGAAATCCAGGTTGTTTTTGATCCAAATTAACGGCTACAATTTCAAAGGAAATATCCGATTCCTTCTGATAATGCAACAGAATGTCGAGCATCGTGTAACTATCCTTCCCACCAGAAAGACACACCATCACTTTATCACCGTTCTCGATGAGTGAATAGGTCGTCCACGCATCCCAAACATCCCGTCGAAGGTGTTTTTGTGCTCTGTTAAATGCGGCTGGATCTGTTGACATAGTGCAAAGGTAAAAAGTTCGTTGCGAAGTCACACATTTAGAGATTCAATCACGTATTTTTATTTCATGCCGAGAAAGCTTACATTTCGAATTCAAAACTTTCCCCGATGAACAAAACGCGTCTTAAAAAAATCAGTGTTCGCCTGTTTATGGTGCTTTTTGCGCTCTACGTACTCGGCTGTTCGTACATGTATTTCTTTCAAGAAAGTTTTCTTTTTCATCCAGAAAAACTCTCGGCCAACCATACGTATGTCTTCGACGAAACTTTCGAAGAAATTCCCCTAAAATCCCTGGATGGCACCATACTAAGCAGTGTGCTTTTTAAAGCAGATTCATCAAAAGGAGTGGTTTTTTACCTGCACGGTAACTCCGGAAACATCCAAACGATTGAGGATATGGTGAAAGATTTCACGGATTTGAATTATGACTTATTCGTTTTTGACTATCGAAATTTCGGGAAAAGCGGCGGGGATTTGGAAAGCGAAAAACAATTGTTTCAAGACGCACAACTGGCATACGATACACTGCTCACACGTTACGACCAATCCCAAATCATCGTGATGGGGTACTCAATGGGAACAGGACTTGCCGCAGAGCTATGTTCACACAACCAGCCGAAGCAATTGCTGCTCTTAGCGCCTTATTTTAGTATGATCGACATGATGCAAACGAGCTACCCGATCGTGCCGACGTTCCTTCTCAATTATCCCTTAGAAACGGATAAATACATTCAAAAATGCACCATGCCCATCATTATTTTCCACGGAACCAACGATGAAGTGATCCCCTACAATAGTTCTGTTCGCTTGAAAAAACTTGTGAAAAAAACCGATCGAATGATCACGCTTAAGGGTCAAATACATCGAGGCGTATTAAAAAATAAGCGTTTTTTGCAGGAGCTAGAGCGGTTACTAGGAGACCAATAATTCCGACAAGTGACTTTTTGAAAATTAGTGTAAATCAGATGTTTTTCGTTAATTGCGTAAGCCAATTAAAACTGTATGAAAACGAAAACCCTTCTCCTCACGGTGTTTAGCGGTGTTCTTTGCTTAGCTGCGAACGCCCAAAACACAAAAAACACCAATACCACTTATCCGAATGATGAAATTCCTTTCTTGGTAATAGACGGTGTGAAAACCAACGCAAAAACCAATACACCCCTGCTTTTCGTCGGCTTAAAGGACGTTGTAACAGGAAGTTCCCCTGCTGAAATGGCTCTGAACTGGGTTTCTCAAAACAAAGAACGTCTCAAGCTAAATCCACTTTTTGACGTAATGGTATATTTCGAGCATCACGGTGCTGCAGGACATACCATTCGTTTGCAACAGGAATTACAAGGTGTTCCAGTGTACAAATCCGAAATCGTGGTACATATCTCCCCCAATAACGAGGTGACCTACGTAACGAATACCTACGATCCTACGGTGGACAATGTGTCTACGACTCCAGCCATTTCAATTTCTGATGCTTTCGTTCGCGCCAAAGAAGCTATTCATGCGCAAGGGAATGTAGCGTTTGAAGCGCAAGAACTAATGATTTACAATCGAGGGGAAGCGACCCGTTTGGTTTACAAAGTAACCGTAGAACCCCAAGCGCCATCGGGAAGTTGGGAAGTTTTGGTCGATGCGCAAAACGGAGCGATTATCACGACTGGGAATCGTGCATGCAATCACAAAGGAGAAGCACAGACATCGAATTCAGGAATGCTACCGCCACCGCCGCCAGCAAATGGGACAGGAAATGTCTTTTTACCAGATCCGTTATCTGTTGCGCAAGCGCAGTATGCCGCACCTTACAACGATAATAACGATGCTGCAAATGCTTCACTCAATGCTACCATGAGCTCCGTAACTCTTCTTGATCTTAATTTTACAGGAAGCGTTTATGAGTTGGTGGGACCGTATGCCGAAAACCTGGATTTTGAAAGTCCGTTTAACGGTGATTTTTCTCAAGCTTCAAGCAATTTCAACTTCAACCGAAATGACGATGCTTTCGAAGCGGTAAATTGTTATTACCACATTGATAACAGTATGCGTTACATCAATGAAACGCTGTTGACGAACTGTATGCCTTTTCAATATACTGGAGGTGTGAACTACGATCCTCATGGACTTAACGGTGCAGACAATTCTTACTATTTGGGGGGATCTGGTCGTCTTGCTTTCGGTGAAGGTGGTGTTGACGATGCGGAGGATGCCGATGTGGTTTTACACGAGTTAGGTCATGGAATTCACGACTGGTTGACTGGAGGAAATCTTTCGCAAGTCAATGGTTTAAGCGAAGGCTCGGGAGATTATTGGGCCACTTCTTACTCGCGTAGTTTGAATCAATGGACAGTCTCGGATCCAGAGTACAATTGGATGTTTAGCTGGGATGGGCACAATGAATGGTGGAACGGACGCATCACCAATTACACAGCACTCTATCCAGGTGGACTAACGGGATCGATTCATACAGACGGACAAATTTGGGCTACCTGTTTGATGCGAATTTACGATCAAATCGGTCGTGCTCAGGTGGACAAAGCTTTCTTGGAAGGCTTGGCGATGACGGGCAGCAGTACCAGCCAACAAGACGCGGCAATCGCTGTTCGACAAGCAGCAATCGACATGAATTATAGCTGTGCTGACGTCGATGTATTCACGCAAGAATTCATAGCCACAGGATATCAATTGCCACCGTTGCCACAAAATACTTCAAGTGAAACAAGCACAATTTGTCCTGGACAAAGTGTTACAGTAAATGGAACTGTTTACGACGCAAACAACCCAACGGGAACGGAAGTCATTGTTGGAGGTGGCGCGAACGGTTGCGACAGTACGATCACGGTGAATTTAAATGTTGTTTCGGTGAATGCAGCAATGACCGTTGTTGGAAGTACTTTTACCGCGAATCAGTCGGGTGCGCAATATCAATGGGTAGATTGTGATAATGACAATGCCGCAATTACTGGAGAAACCAATCAAACGTTTGTTCCAACAACTTCTGGAAATTATGCCGTAACTGTTACGATGAATGGTTGTTCCGAAACATCAGCATGTCAACTCTTTGACAATAGTGGTCTGGATGAAATCTCCAACAATACTGTTTTGGTGTATCCCAATCCATCGAATGGCATATTCAACATTGAATTATTAACGGATGAAACCCATTTTGATTATACCATCAATAGTGTAGATGGGCGGGTAATTCAACATGTTTCTAATGCAACTTCTAGTAAGTTCACCATCGATTTGAGTGCTGAAAGTGCAGGCGTTTATTTCCTTCGATTGAACGGAAACGCGAACGTTATTCAATTGGTATTGGAGACGAAATAGCATTCGAAACCACATGACGTTAGAAGAACGAATCCGTTCCTGTGAGGTTTGTCGATTACGGAAGCATACTGAAATTGACTGGATTGTTTGCTCACTGACGGACAAACTTCCTGAATTTGAGAAGCAATGTCCCGACTTCGAATTGGACGCATACGAGGCACAATCTCGACGTGAATTCTCCCAAGAATCCAAGGTAGCTATTGGAGACGCCGTGCATCATAGAAATGATGAAAAATTAATGGCTGGTGGCTTTTTAATCGGCTGCTTACTAATTCTTGTTAGCATTGCGTTGGGGGTATTCCAACTGCAGTCCATTGGTACTTTAGGAGCGAAACCCATAATGCTTTTCGTGATCGGCGGTGCGGCAATTACTCGTGATGTCTTCCGGAAACACCTTTAATTTAAGTGCTAAAGATATTGTTACCAAACCGCTATGTTATTGATTTTCTAGTACTTGTGTGATGGTCTTATTTAGAACAATTATAAATACCACTTTCATGGTATTGTGAGACGCGTTGAGGCTTCCTTACTTTGTACCCAAATTAAAACAGATACAAAACACTCCTTATGAAACGCGCCCTTCTATCATTTTCCCTTATGTTTCTTTCTTCGATTGCTTTTAGTCAAACGTACTTAGATAGTACAATTAACAGTGCGACCAAACGTATTCTTTTCTCCGATGGGTTTAACATGGGAAGTTACGGTGAAGCACATTACAACCAGGAATTTCAGAACGGAACTTTTCAAAATGGAAAAGCGGACCTTCACCGAATCATCCTTTTCATGGGATACAAATTCAACAGCAAATTGCAATTCTTTACGGAAATCGAATTCGAGCACGTAGACGAACTTGCCGTGGAACAAGCTTATATTGACTATTCTTTCAAAAGTTGGATGAATTTTAAAGCGGGTGCCCTTCTAATTCCAATGGGGTATGTGAATGAATTTCACGAGCCAACACTTTTCAATGGTGTGGAACGATCTGCGGTGGATACCTACGTTATTCCAAGTACATGGCGCGAAATGGGACTTGGCTTCCACGGAATTTTGAAGCCCATCAATCTGAAATACCAATTGTATATGGTCAATGGTTTTAATGGCTACAACGGTTCTGCGCGTATTTCCGGATCCAACGGATTGCGATCTGCACGTCAAAACGGATCAAATGCCATTTTACGTCGACCTGCCATCACTGGAAAAGTCACTTTTTATGGATTGAACGGGCTTCGATTGGGCCTCTCTGGTTATCACGGTGCGTCTGAATCAACTTTGTACGACGGATTGGATCGAAATAACGCTGCGGCAGTTGCAACGGCAGACAGTTCCAGTGTCGGAATCTCTATGGCAGCATTTAACGCACATTACAAATGGAAAAACCTTCATTTAATGGCCGTTGGAAACATTACTTCAATTGCGAATGCTGACGCGTATAACGCGTTTACGGGGGCTTCTATCGGGACGCAAATCATGGGGTATTACGGTGAAGTGGCGTATCATATTGGCGTTAAAGCAGGACAGGAATATCCAAAATTGATCCCCTTCGTACGTTACGAAAATTACAACACACATCATGCCGTTGGACGCGATATGACCGCAAACAAAGCGTATCATAGAGAGGTGTTGACAGGAGGAATCAGCATGCAAGTGACACCAGGAACAACCTTTAAGATGGATTATCAATGGATTAAAAACGAAGCAAATCCAAAACCTACTGGTATGTTAAACATTGGCTTCGGATATTGGTTCTAACTATGAAAAATTTCACCCGTACCTTCATTTTCTTTCTCTTGTTGACGGTTCTATTTGCTTTTGCAACACCTGAGCGAAAACTTGAGAAATTGACCTCGAAAGTTTGGTCAGAACAGGAAGTTTCCTTGCAACAATTGGACGTACCTGATTCCTTGAAAGTCGAAATTAATGAATGGTATCAAGTAACGGATGACACCGGAAACTTGTTGGGATTTGCGTGTAACTCCACCGCCTTCGGTTGTAAAGTGGGTGGATGTGCCGCTCCATCCAATCCAAACGTGCAATCGTATGAAACGTTCGATTACAACGTGATTTATGACCGTGATTTTAAAATCAAAAAAGTGGATATCGCGAATTACGGAGGACAATACGGTTATGAAATTTGTCGTGCAAAATGGTTGGAGCAATTTGAAGGGCAGACAGATGGTTTTGAATTAAACACCAATATTGACGGTATTTCTGGGGCGACAGTTTCCGCACAATTTCTAATTGACGACTTAAATAGTTTGGGTGCCTTACTTAAAAAGTTTGATTTGGGCGATCTTTCCGTCTCAACAAATTAAGGGCAGTTGCTCCTTTTGAATTCGAATTTTTTGAATCGCTTTCTTGCAAATTTCACCGTCAAATTCCACAAAAAATCCCGGTGGCAACATCGAAAACTCAATTTGATTTACACGCATGTAATGCAGTTTTTCGTGCTCTATACGACTTCCCGTTTTCAGTTGCTTTAATTTCGAAGCATAGGTCAATAACGAAACATCTCCCACTATGGTTATCCCCAAATGTCCATCGTTTAAGCGGGTTCCAGGATGAATAGTCAAACCATGTCCGAAGGTACTTCCATTACAAAACGCGACGAGTAATACTTTTCCTTTCCAATGTTGACCGTCGAGTTGTAAGGCAATTTCTCGTTTTCGAAAGACAAAAAATGCCCGCAAAATCGCCATTGCATAGGATGATTTACCCTTGAGTCCTATTGCCCGTTGCTTGTTGAGTAATTGCACCACCTTTGCTCCGAAGCCCACATCAGAAACATTTAAAAATGCGATTTCATCTTCTGCGGTTTCACCAATTCCATAATCAACGTGTTGAACGTCGAGTACTTCCAAATTTCGAACAAACGCTACAGGATCAAAGACGGGCAACATAGCGAAGAAATCATTTCCAGTTCCGTTAGGAATAATTCCCAGCGCACAATGTATCGCTCCCGATTGATGCCAGCCATTCAGCACTTCATGGCTTGTCCCGTCACCTCCTACGGCAATTAATACTTCTTTTTCATGTGCCCATTGGCGTGCAATTTCAATTGCGTGCTTTGAAAATTCTGTTGTACGAATAGAAGGAATCAAGTATTCGGAACCCTCGATCAAACGAAGGGCTTCTCGTGCTTTGTCCTGCAGTGGACGTGTGCCGTTTATTATTATTCCAACCCGAATCATTGAGAACGGAAGTTATAGAAATCAAACGGTTTATCACTTGTTTACGGACACAAATCTCACTTAGCGGTGTGGTGGTCCTGCACTTTCCAATTCTTTTACCGTCAAAAAGCCGTCTTTGTCGGTATCCAACCGATCAAAATCTTGCAACATTGGTCCTTTCACTTCGGAACGAGCCAATTTATTGTCCTTATTGGTATCCATCATCTTTAGCATTTCTTGAGGATTTGGCGGACTTTGATTGTGTTCTTTTTGACCTTCTTTCGGCGGTGGTCCTGATTGGGCATGTGATGCCATGGCTACAGCTACAAATAACCCTGCGACAAATTTTTTCATACGTTTCAATTGATGTGTACAAGGTACGTTGACAGAAGCGATAAAAACTTGCGGGTAGTTGAAAATAGTGATGGTTTAAATCAATAAATTGGCTTCTTGACGAATGTAAAAAACGGCACCTTAAATTTAAGATGCCGCTTCCTACGATATGCTTCCGCCAAAGTAAAACTTCGGCATTATGCAGTTTGTCTCACTCCGCCAGTTCAACCTCTCCCGACGGTGCAAGAGCTTCTTTAATACGTTGCTCAAGTTCTTCCATCAATTCGGGGTTGTCCTTTATGATCGCTTTCACAGCATCACGCCCCTGTCCCAAACGGGTTTCTCCATAAGAGAACCACGAACCGCTTTTGCTAATGATGTTCATCTCAACACCCAAATCCAATATTTCGCCTACTTTGGAAATTCCTTGTCCGTACATGATGTCAAATTCGGCACGTCTGAATGGAGGTGCCACTTTGTTTTTCACCACTTTTACTTTTGTTCTGTTTCCGATGACCTCCTCGCCGTCTTTGATTTGGCTGGCACGACGAATATCAATTCGCACAGAAGCATAGAATTTCAAGGCATTTCCTCCAGTCGTTGTTTCTGGATTTCCGAACATCACACCAATTTTGTCGCGCAACTGGTTAATGAAAATACAACAACAGTTTGCCTTGTTAATAGAACCTGTCAATTTACGCAACGCTTTGGACATCAATCGGGCCTGTAAACCCATCTGTGAATCGCCCATTTCGCCTTCGATCTCTGCTTTTGGTGTCAATGCAGCAACCGAGTCAATTACTAACAAGTCAATGGCACCAGAACGGATCAAGTTATCGGCAATCTCCAGGGCTTGCTCACCATTATCTGGCTGTGAAATCAACAAATTTTGAATGTCTACCCCTAATTTTTGTGCATAAAACTGATCAAATGCGTGCTCTGCATCGACAATCGCCGCGATTCCACCCAATTTTTGCACTTCCGCAATCGCATGAATTGCCAAAGTAGTTTTACCTGAAGACTCTGGACCGTAAATCTCAACGACTCTTCCTTTGGGAAGTCCACCCACACCGAGTGCCATGTCTAAGGTTAATGATCCCGTTGGAATCACATCTACGGGAACGACTGCTTCGTCGCCCAATTTCATTACTGTACCCTTTCCATACGCTTTATCAAGCTTGTCCATTGTCAGCTGTAACGCTTTTAATTTGTCTGGGTTTACTTCTTTTGCTGCCATATCGTTTTGTTTTTAAAATTGTACCGAAGTACAGAGGTTGAATTTTTATTGTTGATACAAAGTTGCATCTTAAGATCGTAATCTATTTACGTTCTACTTTTGCTCGTCGTATATTTCCAAAATTTCGCGGGCGTGATCTTTTGTTTTAGGTTTCTCAATAATCCCAACAATAGTATGTGCCTCGTTTAGTAAAAAGGTTGTTCGGTGAATTCCATCATACACTTTTCCCATAAACTTCTTTTCGCCCCACACACCATACAATTGAATCAGTTCCTTCTCTTCATCGGCCAAAAGCGTAAATGGAAGACTGTATTTGTCGATAAACTTCAGGTGTTTCTTTTCTTCATCACCACTTACTCCTAAAATCACAATGTCCTGCGCTTGCAAAGCACTATAGTTATCACGAAGATTACACGCTTGCGCCGTACATCCAGGTGTGTCATCTTTGGGGTAGAAATAGATCACAACACGTTTTCCTTTATAGTCACTCAAACGTACGTCATTCCCATTTTGGTCCTTCGATAGAAATTCAGGTGCCGCGTCTCCAATTTTTAGATGTTTCATTGATCACTTTTTAATCACAATCGTGACGATTATTTAATCAAATATAGTTTCAATTTGGAAACTGACAAGATTTTCATCAAAAAAAAATCTTTTACTTCTTTAGGTCCTAACACGTATTGTCAAAAATATTTTTTCCTATATTGTCCCTACGAACTAAACTAAACCTTGTCTCTACGGCTGTCTTTCTTAGGATTGATGGACGTTTTGACTATTCTCTAATACCGTGTCCTATGGAATTGAAACGATCCCTTAGCCTTTTTGTACTCTTTATTTCCCTTTCCACATTTGCTCAAAACAATTGGCGCGAAATGATGTATTCGGAAAATCCCAATTTCGCCCTGATTCAAGAAAGCTTTTACAATGAATTTGGCGATAGTATCGGACCCAAAGGATCTGGATGGAAGCAATTTAAACGCTGGGAATACTACTGGCAAAGTCGTCTTGACGAAAATGGTAACATCCCAGACCCACAAAGTCGTCTACAAGCAATACTAAATTTTCAAGCCCTCCAACAGGGACAAGGTAAATACGCTCTTGGAACGGGGTCTTGGGCAGAATTAGGACCTGTCTCATTGCCTCAAAACGGAACAGGTCAACCGAACGGACTGGGACGCATTAGCTCTTTAGCATTTCACCCAACGGATCCAAATACACTTTACGTTGGAGCCGCTTCTGGTGGTTTTTGGGTGTCTACTGACAATGGTGCTACATGGTCAAAATCCATTTCGGGTTTGCTTCGCCTGGGCGTTTCCAGCATCGTTGTTCATCCAACCACCCCAAATGTTATATATATAGGTACGGGAGATCGAGATGGCGGAGATGTTGGTGGTTACGGCGTTTGGAAAAGTACAGATGGTGGAGCTACATGGGCTGCGAGCAATACAGGGATGGGCAATCGTACGGTATACGAAATCCTTATGGATCCGACCAATTCAAACCATTTAATTGCTTCGACCAACGGAAGTCGCATTTATCGTTCGGCAGACGGCGGAGCTACATGGACCTTTACAGGGATTTCCACTAGTGCGAAAGATATTGCCTTTAAACCAGGCGATCCAAATACCATATATGCTGCTGGAACCACTTTTAATGTTTCAACAGATGGTGGAGTCACCTTCACGCAAATCAATTCAGGTCTCGTGGCAGCTTCACGCTATGCCATTGGCGTTTCTGCCAACCAACCGAATTATGTCTACCTCATCGGAGGCGACGGCGGTGGACTTATGGGAATTTATCTATCTACGGATAGTGGAAACAATTTCGCAACTCAAACAACAACACCTAATTTATTGGGATATGCAACGACAGGCGGCACGGGAAGTCAAGCGTGGTACGACCTGGTAATGGCTGCAGATCCTACAGATGCCAATACTCTTTTTATTGGTGGAATCAATATTTGGAAATCAACCGATGGCGGCGTAAACTGGACACTTTCAGCACATTGGACAGGAAGTGGCGGAGCGGATGATGTTCACGCCGATCAACACGTCTTGGAATATTCTCCGATAAACAACACTATTTACAACGGTAATGACGGCGGTGTTTACTATTCGAACGATGCAGGAACCACGTGGAATGATATCTCCAGTGGCTTAGGAATTGCGCAAGTTTATAATATCGGCGTTTCTCAAAGTACGGAAAATGAAGTGATAAACGGGTATCAAGACAACGGTACGGCCATCTACAATTCAGGAAGTTGGTCTACCGAAATAGGAGGTGACGGTATGGTTTGTATTATCGACCCTGTAGATGCAACCTATATGTATGGCGCCCTTTACTATGGAGATATTCGACGTTCAACCAACGGGGGAGCCAGTTTTAGTGGCATTACGGGAGCTATCACGGAAACAGGTGCCTGGGTTACGCCTTACATTCTTGATCCGAACAACGAAAATACCATGTACGCTGGATATGACAACGTTTGGCGTTCAACAGACGTTAAGGCGGGTACGCCCACCTGGACAGTCATTTCTGCATTTACTGGAACCTCAAACATGACCGCTTTGGCTGTCGCACCTTCAAACAGCGATGTGCTTTACGCATCCAGATCTTTAAACGGTGAGCGTTTTTGGCGTTCTAGTAATGCCACAGCAGGTACTCCCACCTGGACCAACTTAAGTGCGAACCTACCCGTAAACACCACACCAAAAGACATCGCTGTCGACCCAACAGATCCGAACCACTTGTTTGTAGCCATCTCCAACGACATTTATGAAAGTACCGACGGTGGGGTGAGTTGGACAAACTATTCGGGAACCCTTCCAAATATTTCGCTGAACACCATTGCGATTGATCATGACAGTCCAATTGCAGCAATGTACGTGGGAATGGACGTGGGTGTGTACTACAGAGATAATACGATGGGGGATTGGACCCTTTATTCGACAGGGATTCCGAATGTAGAAGTAACGGAATTGGAGATTTACAGAAATACAGCTGAATGCAAAAGTAAATTGTATGCTGCCACGTATGGACAAGGTCTTTGGGTTAGTGATTTAAAAGACCCAGGAAATGTTGCCCCAATTGCTTGTTTTGAGACGCAAACTACCAACGTGTGTGCCTCGTCCGTAGTGGTTTTCACTGATTTATCTGATTACACCCCGACTTCCTGGACCTGGAGCATCTCCCCTGCGACCTTCACATTTGTCAATGGAACTAATGCCAATTCGCAATTTCCAGAAGTACAGTTTACGGCGACAGGAACGTATCAGATTTCCTTAACTGCGACCAATGCCACTGGATCAGATATTGAGTCTAAACCAGGCTATATCACTGTTTCGCCAGCGAATATTGCTACGGCATTGAATGATGATTTCGAGGCGTATGCGCTTTGCGGTACAGCATCAGATTGTGGAACAACACTTTGTAATCTCACGGGAAGTTTGTGGACCAATTTGACCAACGGCACAGACGATGATGTTGATTGGCGTTTGGACGAAGGTGGAACTCCATCTGCTGGAACAGGTCCTTCTGTCGATTTCAACCCAGGAACGGCAACAGGAAACTACGCGTACATTGAGGCATCTGCTTGTTCTGCAAATACGGCAATTTTAGAAAGCGAGTGTATTTCATTGGACGTTGATTATAATTTTCAACTTGGATACCACATGCAGGGCGCCAATATGGGAACGCTTTACCTTGATATTTTTACAGGGGGTGCCTGGACGGAGGGAATTAATTCCGTTACAGGAGATCAAGGTGCAAGTTGGCAAGTAATGGTTACCGATCTTTCTGCGTGGACGGGACAAGCCATTCGATTGCGAATTCGCGGTATTACAGGAAATGGATTTGCTTCTGATATGGCCATTGATGATCTTTTCTTTTCGCCAATTTCTACGTTACCTGTGACGTTGATGGATTTCACAGCAACACTTGTGGAAGAGCGCAATGTTCGACTTGATTGGGAAACAGCTAGTGAGGACAATGCCGCATCATATATCGTACAGCGATCCGAAGACCTTAGTATCTGGGAAGACGTAACCGCAGTGAGTGCCGCTGGATTCAGTAACGAACCTCTTACGTACAACGCCTGGGATCTTCAACCACTTGAGGGAATTTCATATTACCGTTTGAAACTGCTGGATTTCGATGGACAATTTACCTACTCGGAGTACCGATCTATTTCACGTGGTGCCGAATATGCCGTATCAGCATATCCAAATCCTGTGACTGACGGTTTGTTAATTGTCGAAACCAATATGGTTGAAGCATGTACATTTTCTGTGTTGAGTTCTTTAGGACAGTCTATAATTACACATTCGTATGCTTTAGA